>CAMYLH010000227.1 GCA_947259065.1 uncultured Desulfobacterales bacterium | reverse complement strand
CTATTCCGTGTCCAATCAGTCGGTTAAGGGGTGATGCACCTTGTACCGCAGGGTTCCATTTTGTCTGTTTCGCGTTCATCGTTTTTATCTCCAAATTACTCACTGAGTGCCAGTGCAGCCTGGCGTTCCATCCATCCCCCGAGGCCATCCGGTACGATCTCGGTGAGTTCAAGTTCTGATTCCGTAATCTGAACGATCTTTCCATGGTTCTGGCCCATGAAGTTTCCGGGCTTCACACGGTGTATCGTGCTGTCGCTCATGCGTACCAGAGCCCATGAGTTCTGCTGGCGTTCCAGTGTTCCAACCATACGCAGACTATCCAGCGGTTCGGACTCCAGTGGCTCGCGTGCACGATCGTGGTCCGGTTGAATCCCGTTGCCCGAAGCCGCTGCGACCTGGGATTTGGGCGCTGAATAGAGTGGCGGTGTAAACGGATCGCGTTCCCCGGAAGCCTGGTAAAGATGAGTCTCGAACGGCGCAAACTCAGGCAGAGGCTCGATGCGCGCCTGCTGGCGGGATTTCACAGCCTCTACGTAGGAACTTAGATCTTGCGTGTTGTTGCCGCTGCAGGCTGCCAGGCTACCAACCAGCAGACAAACAGAAACGGTCAAAGCTGTATTGTGCCGGCGGATCATTGGGCGCCTCCTTCTTCCTCTTCATCGATATAGCGATAGGTCTTGGCGAGCATATCCATGGTTAGCTCACCACCGTCTTTACCTGGCACCATCTCGATATCGTGTACGGTGACAATGCGGGGTAATGCAGCTACACCACTGATAAAGCTACCGAATTCGTGATAGCTACCCTTGACGCGAATACTGATAGGCAGCTCTGCGTAGAACTCCCTGGGAACTTCGCCTTGTGGTTTAAACAATTCAAATTCGAGGCCGCTGGCCAGACCGGTCTGTGAAATATCGACCAGCAGTTCGGCCACCTCGGTCTGGTTAGGCAGTTGGCGGAGCATGGCGCCGAAGGAGGCCTTCATCTCTTCGAGTTGCTGTTCGTAGGCGGCCAGGTTGGCGGCTTTCTTGGCCTTGCTTTCGAAGGTCTGGCGCAGCTCGGTTTCCTTGTTCTCAGCTTTTTCCAGACTGATGCGCTGGTCTTTGATGTCCAGCCAGTAGCCGAGTCCGAGTACACCAACAAATACCATGGCGACAACGGCGATACGAGCCGGCATCGGCCAATTAGCGATGTTGTGCAAGTCCAGTTCGTTGAGGTCAGAGAGATTCATCAGATTTGTTCCTCCCCGGATTCCTCGGACGGAGTCGATGTCGCCTGACTGGCGCGCAGCACGAATTCAGCGCTACGTCTGCGTTCACTGTCCTTGGTTTCTATGACGTCGAGTTTTGGTTTGGCCATCCACTGCGAGCCGTCAATGTTGCGCATGTAAGCGGATACGCGCGCATTGGACTGGGCTACACCGCTCAGGGTCAGCGCCTGGCCCTTCTGGTCGATCTTGTTGAGATATACGCCATCGGGCAGGGTATAGACCAGCTGATCCATGAGATGCACGCTTTGCGGGCGGCTGCGCTGCAGCTGCTGGATGATATCCATGCGCGCCAGCAAGGCGTTTTTGGTTTTTTCCATGTCCTTGATTTTGGCGATTTTCTTGTCCAGTTCTGCAATTTCATTATCCAGGAACTGGTTGCGCAGGTTCTGCTTTTGGATCAGGCCTTCCATTTGCATGTGGACCAGCAGGACCAGCAGGGCGCCTAAAATTGCTGCGCCTGCGCCAACGACAGCAAACTGCTGCTGCTTCTGTTTGCGCAGTTCGTCACGCCAGGGTAACAGGTTGATGTGTGCCATTAGTCGAAACTCCTCATTGCCAGTCCGCATGCGATCAGCAGTGCTGGCGCGTCGTTACTCAAAGACTGTGGTTTGACACGCGAAGACAGTGACATGGAAGCGAATGGGTTGGCGATGATTGTTTCGATGCCCAGACGGTCCTGAATGAGTTCCGCGACACCCGGGACCGATGCGCTGCCGCCGGCCAGAATGACCTGATCCACGCTGTTATACTGGCTTGAACCGAAGAAAAACTGCAGGGTGCGGCTGACCTGCTGGCACATTGCTTCCTTGAAAGGCCCCAGCACTTCGGGTTCGTAATTTTCCGGTAAACCGCCCTGGCGTTTAGCCATGCCGGCTTCTTCATAGGAAAGTCCATAGCGGCGCATGATTTCTTCCGTGAGTTGTTTGCCACCGAACACCTGGTCACGGGTGTAAATCAGGCTGGTGTCGTGCAGCACGTTGAGCGTTGTCATGGTTGCGCCGATGTCGATTACGGCAACCGTTTTTTCCATGCCCTGGTCAGGAACCTGGTCAAGCAGAAGCTGAAACGCGTTTTCCGTGGCATAGGCTTCGACGTCGACGACCTTGGTTTCCAGGCCACCGCTTTCGACCGCCGCGGCGCGCATCTCCACGGTTTCCGTCCGGCAGGCCGCCAGCAGGACATTGACGGTATCAGGATTGTTGTCTGTCTGGCCCAGAACCTCGAAATCCAGGCTGACCTCTTCGAGCGGATACGGCACATACTGATCGGCTTCCAGCTCGATCTGGCTGTGCAACTCGTCATCCGACAGGCTGTTCGGCATGGGAACGACCTTGGTAATCACCGATGAACCGGCGACGGCGACGGCGGCGTTCTTGGTTCGCGCACCAGCCCTTTTTATGGCCCGCCGCACGGCTTCACCAACAGCCTCGACGTCCGTGATATTTTTTTCGACGACGGAATTGGGTGGCAACGGCTCCACGGCATAGCTCTCTACGCGATAGCGGTTCCCATGGCGGCTGAGTTCTAGTAATTTGACTGCTGAGGAGCTGATATCCAGTCCTACTACCGGTGGTGTTTTCCGTGTAAACAGTTGCGCGATTTGCACTGTATTTTCCCTTTTAATTCACTGCAGTTGCAGTGTATTAGTACTGTCATGGATTAGAGGGCAACAACAAATGCTTGTCAATGCGAAGCTCTTTATCCGCGTATGGTTCGATTCCAATTATCGGACGCTTTATACTGAAGTTTAGAAATCCTCTTATTTTTTAATTTGAACCGGGTCACATCCCACCAAATTTATGAATCTTTCCCTGAAAATATTACGAGTAATCCTGGCAACCGGTTTTGCGGTGTTTACCGCCGGGGTGGTGGTGGTTGCCGCTGCCTATTTCTATATCGCCCCCCAACTGCCCCCTATAGAGCGGCTGAAAGAGGTACAACTTCAGGTTCCGCTGCGGGTTTTTACCGCGGACGGGGAATTGATTGCAGAATTTGGTGAACAGCGCCGCACACCGATTCGCTACCAGGACCTGCCGCAGACGGTGATAGACGCCATTCTCGCGACCGAGGATGACCGTTTTTTTGTGCATCCAGGTGTGGATTATCAGGGTCTGATACGTGCTGTGGTTGAGCTGATCCGTACCGGTAAAAAGCGCCAGGGTGGCAGTACCATCACCATGCAGGTGGCGCGCAACTTTTTCCTCAGTCGTGAAAAAACCTACCTCCGCAAGCTGACAGAGATTTTTCTGGCGCTTAAAATTGAGCGGCTTCTGAACAAGCAGGAAATTCTTGAGCTTTATCTGAACAAAATCTATTTCGGCCATCGCGCGTACGGCATCGCCGCCGCGGCGCAGATCTATTATGGCTTGACCATCGACCAGTTGAGTATCGCCCAGGTTGCCATGATTGCCGGTCTGCCCAAGGCCCCCTCGGCAAATAATCCTGTCAGCAACCCGAAGCGCGCCCTGGAACGCCGCGACTATGTGCTGGGGCGCATGTATGTGCTTGGTTTTATTGGCGGTGATCAGTACGGCCAGGCTTTGGAGGAGCCCGATACGGCCAGCCTGCATGCCGCCACTATTGAGATTCATGCGCCCTATGTGGCCGAGATGGTGCGCGCCTATATGCTGGAACAGTTTGGTGAGGAGGCCTACAGCGCAGGTTATCGAGTGTTTACGACCCTGGATGGCAAACGCCAGAATGCAGCCCGTGCGGCATTACGTGATGGCCTGCTGGCCTATGACCGGAGGCACGGCTATCGTGGTGTCATGCGTCATTTTGACTTGGAAGCTGATGCCAGCAAAGAAGATTTTGACGATTTGCTGAAAGAAACCCGAACCATCGGCGGTTTGCTCGCAGCCCTCGTCGTCGAGGTTGAGGGGCAGTCGGCGCGTATCTATCTGGCGGATCAGGGTTATGTTGAACTGGATTGGGAGGCAATTTCGTGGGCGCGCAGCTATGTAACTGTCAACCAGCGTGGTCCGGAACTCAAATCAGCTGACCAGGTGATCCAGCGCGGTGACCTGATTCGTGTAGAAGCCTTGCCGGAGGGACGCTGGCGTCTGGCACAGACACCCGCGGTGTCGGGTGCTCTGGTATCCGTGCATCCGCAGGATGGCGCTTTACAGGCCCTGGTGGGCGGTTTCGATTTTTACCAGAGCAAGTTCAATCGGGCGACCCAGGCACAGCGCCAGCCGGGTTCCAGTTTTAAACCCTTTGTTTACTCGGCGGCGCTCGATAAAGGCTATACGGTCGCCAGCCTGTTTAACGATGCACCGGTGGTGTTTGACGATCCGTCGCTGGAAACGACCTGGCGACCTGAAAATTACAGTGGCAAATTCTATGGGCCCACCCGCATGCGTGTGGCGCTGACCCATTCGCGCAATCTGGTGTCAATCCGTTTGTTACGGGCGGTAGGGCCGGGCCATGCGACGCGTTATGTGCAGCGCTTCGGTTTCAGGCCTGCTCAGATACCTAAAAACCTGTCGCTGGCGTTGGGCAGCGGTACGGCGACGCCCCTGGAAATGGCGCGTGCCTACAGTGTTTTTGCAAACGGTGGATTCTATACGGAACCCTATTTTATCCGCGAAGTACGC
>CAMYLH010000226.1 GCA_947259065.1 uncultured Desulfobacterales bacterium | reverse complement strand
AGGTTCTCCTCGATGTAGTTTTTGATGGCAAAGACGGCCTGCATCGTTTCTTTCGGGGACAGCAGGGGTTCATAGTCGTCGGGCAGTTCCTGCTTTAAGTCGTCATAGTTGCCGATCCCCGGCCCTGCCAGATCTGCTTTTTTGTCTGCCATTGGTAACCTCCTCGGTTAAGATGAATTTCATATCCGTTTATAATTTCACCACCCGCTTCAGGCTTCGCTCTGCGAGCTACGACCCGACAGGTCGCTCAAGGCACAGAGAGCTCACAAGTTGTATCCCACAAATTATAGGCCCTGTTTCACGGGAATTCAACGGCGCTGGCAGGCACGGACACACGCAGACCCCGGTGAAATAGGCTCAGCAATTCATTGGGCAAGCATTTCACAGGGCATGCCTTTTCCTTCGTTAATCCAGCAGATGAAAAAATTTCATAGCAGCCTGTATTTGTCAATATTTCTTTCGAAAGATGGTTTAGGGTCGGCCTTCCGAAACTTGGGGATACAGGCTTGATATGGCCGCAAAAAGGCGCAGAAAGCACAAAAAATCAAATCTCAGGGCTTGTAAATTCAATATGTTACAATGAACAAAAATCCAAATTCCGACTTTTTACGAATCCATTAAGCTTGAATATTGAATCATATCCCCCTTTGTTAATCGATCCTTCGGGAGGTACCGGGTTGGGCCACGCTAAGTAATTGACTTTGCCGATAAAATGGCATAAAGATGTCTCTGAATCGGTCTTAATCGACCGGTTTTCCTCCAAAACTGCCCTATTTTAAAGAGAATCAACGAAAAATAGCTCATGCAAAATGGCATTATTGATTTTGATCGGCTGATGGACTTGCTGGAGTTTGAAAACTATAACTATTCATAAGGGAGGAGAAGACAATGGAAAAAGAGCTGGGAACCGCTGGCGAAATGGTTACAGCAGATTTAAGCGGTGGTTTTTATAACCTTAAAGCGGCAGTATATAATTTTTTAGGAAATATTTTTAGTTGGCTGTCTACTCATCAAGGCCTTGCGCTAATTTTTATTCTGATCGTTTTGGGAATAGTGGTTTGGTATATTTTAAGAGTCAGGAAACATAGCAAACAATTTGAAAAGGAAGTTTCGAGCAAAAACAGCGAAATTGGTAAAAAAGACGCTCTTATTGAAGAACAAAAAAACAAACTTGTAGTTTTGGAAAAAAAATTGTCCGATCAGCAAGGGGTCGTCAGCGAAGCCCTACTCACGACCATAAAAACCCTTACAGGTTACGACAATGATCAATTACCAATCTTTTTTAAATTCCTTACCGAAATTAGTGGAAACCCACTGAAAATAGCCGATACTCAGGCGAATACTGTGCCCGGCAGCCAGCTGCTTGAAGAAGAAAGTGATGATTCTACAGAAGAAAATGATGCAGAAGAAGCAATTGCTCCGGGTACCGGTCCGGAAGAAGTCGTAAGAACCAATAAAAGTGGAGAAGAATAATTCGCTGAGGTTTACAACGTTTATCGATTAGCTGGCATGATATGTGCATTTTTTTATGGGGTGGGTAAGTGAGACCCGAATTTATCAAAAGGCAATGGGTATTGCAAAACGAATTGTACGGGAGCATCTAATTATACAAGTAAATGAAATAACATATTATATTTTCTGACAAGAACCTGCCTGGCACTATTGATGGATCGAGAATCAACAATAAAATGCAGCTTTGGTCCTTGGATTTATCGATGTGGTTCGTGGTAAGTTATCTTTATTCATACATCTTTCATTGTAAAGCGTTGACCGTGGTCTGACCCTAGCTCAATCCTCTATTGATCTTTATGCTCTTAGTTCTTCCTGGAATTCTTTTAGGAACTGTGATGGGGTCAGAATTGAGGCATTCCCGTAGGATTTCAGAGCAAGAAGGTGACTGTCTCCGCTGATCAACGCTTTGGCCTTTGAGACGTCACAACATCTCAAAAATATATCATCTGAAGAGTCTGCTGTAATGATGACAGGGCCGGATTTGGTCGGAACGACATTGCAGAACGGCAAAATTTCGACGTAAAGCAGGTATTGAATCTCGTTTTCGGTCAACTCAAATTTGGGATAAGCCAATACGCGCAGAAGTTCAGCAACTGTCGTTTTGTTAAGTTGGGGTTGAATCTTGCCGGATTTCCAAAGCGGAGTCAGCTTTCCGGGAGTTCCGCCGAAAAGAAGGGCGGATAAAAAAACATTGGTATCAATAACAACCGGAATCATTTAGATCGTGCCCATTCAACTGCTTCCCGGACGCTGTTGGGCTTCAGGCCGAGATTTTTCATCTTAGATCGAATTTTTTCCAAATCCGTTTCATAGACACGCAGCGGTTTTAGCTCGATTTTACCGTCTTTGAGTTCCACTTCAAAATATTTCACTCTCGGCATTTGGTCCACAATCTTTTTGGGAATGGTGATTTGATTCTTCGATGTCATCTTGGCCAGCATAAACTTATTTCCTTACTTCCTTTATTTCAGATAATCTTATAATATTGGTACTTAAAGTTGTCAAGCCAAAACTGATAGTGAAATGCGGCCATGAAATTATGTGTTCCTGATTGGGCTTGGCAAAGCTGAAAATTGGATTTATTGTTTATTTATCAGTCTATTTTTTAAAATAAAGATATGGCATTGCCGGCTAACGGAAGAAGGATTTCTTATATTCCTTCCTCATGGGTGTACAGAAACCGGTAAAATACGCCGGGCCGTCCAAAAATATTTGCCCCAATAATAGGCATCGATTTTGGATATGGTGACCCCTTTATTTTTCGAGGCATGGACAAACTCTGATTGACTTAAAAAAATACCGACGTGGCGGGGATAGGTGGGAGGCTTAAAAAAAACCAGATCTCCTGCCCGGAGCTCCTTTGAGTGTATGGGCCGACCCTGTTTTACCTGTGTTTGTGTGGTCCGCGGCAGATGAATATTGAAAACATTGGCGTAGACCGCTTTCACAAAGCCGGAGCAGTCTATTCCACGGCTGCCGGTCCCGCCCAGCCGATGCCGCGTCCCCTTCCAGCGACCGTATTCCTCACGGAGGCGTTGTTCGATTTTATGGTCATTTAATTGCTTATTAGCGGATTGATGATGTTCTGATTTCAGGGCTGCGGGGGTTGGCTGTTTCTGGGTCGTTGCGCATGAGGTTGTGAGAAGAAGTAGCGCCATAACAGATAAGCCAAAACACGTCAAAAATTTAATCCGCGTGCAAATTCTAATCGCCATACTCATTCTGCCTGTTTCAGACGGTTGGCCTGCTTTTTTTTAATATCGTCGATATCCTTTTTCATCTGCTTCATGCGTTCGAGGTTTTTCTGCCCGCTGAGTTCCTTGACCGTGTCATCCACCTTTTCACGGCTGTCGGTGCCTTCGCATCCGCCAAGGACCAACCCGGTGAGAAGGACGAATAACAGGGGCCAGGTTTTGAGAGTCTTTTTTATCAATTTCATAGTATTTTCCTTATCATTATCTTATCGGCGTGGGAGGTGCCAAATTGGCATCTGCTAACTTCCTTTCATGATACCACTCTTATTTATTCTTGTCAGGCCAATAAATTTGTTAATTTATGTCCAGAAATTTCAGGACTGCGGTATTGAGGGCTTGCGGATCTTGCCACATGGCAAAATGGCTGAGATTGGGCAGCAGGATGAGCTGTGATTCTATTTTTGGTTAATTTTTCACGACGTTTTCTTTAAAAAAGCGAATCGCATCATCCATCATCCATTGGAACCTGGGATTGGCTTTTGGTTTATCAATGTCAGGGGATCCGGGAATGTCATCCAACTCGATATCATTTTCGAGCACGAGGCTGGAGTGAGATACCTGTTGTGCGATGATAAAAGCGATACCCATCTCAACATGGTTTTGTAGAAAATCCAGCACACCTTTAATTTTAACCGTTTTGTCATGCATGGAATGTGCGGCGAAAACCGGTTGCGAGATGACCCGATCTTCGCATAAGCGCCAGTTTTCCCGAATGATCTGCGAAAGCTCAATGCCGGCAAATTTTGGCAACACCGGATACTTGTACGGATCCCTGCCGATACCAGTCACCTTGCCATCGATCCTACGGACTATGGATTGGATGAATCCAAACCTTGCGGCCTCATCTACCAGGCCAAGATCCAGTGCTGAGGAAAATAAGAACAACCCACCCTGATTTAGATGGGGCTGCCGCAGTATTTTGTTGAGGCTCAAGGCCCCTCCAGTGGAAAAGCCTCCCAGCGAGATCCTCGCGCCTAACTTGCCGGCCGTCTCTGCGGCATTGTCAACGGTGGCTTTCCATTTCGAATCTAATTCAGGATCTTCCATGGCCTTATCAGGGTCCTTGAGCCCATGCGCGGGCAAAAGCGGCAAAACAACATTGGCCCCTTCAGTAAAAAATCGCCTTCCAATCGCTTCCACATAGTATGGCGAGTCGGATAGCCCGTGGGTGAGGACAATGACATCATTTGTCTTAATCCCATGGTGGAAGATCCTGGGATTATTTCCCCTGCGGAGTTGATCGGAAATCAGTCGATACCCATATGTTCTCCCCGCATCCATTTCCTCGGTTTCCGATTGTACGGATCCAAAACGGGCACGATAATGATCCTCAAAAAGTGCCAATCCTTCTTTGATATCATCCGATATTGACATGTCTATCACTCCTTTTCCAAAATTGCCAATGCGGCAATTGCACTGTTCCGGACACGCTTCGTCCAGTGGTGTTCCCGCGCTTCTTTACTGACGAGATCGGTCGAGGCATTGCTATACAATTCGCCGTTATCGGATCGATCCACAGCAGCTCCGGCAACACATTAAATTCGTGCAATTCTGACGGATCACGGTCGAGTATCAGATCACAGGTCAGGTCACGCCCGCACGGCTTCCA
>CAMYLH010000225.1 GCA_947259065.1 uncultured Desulfobacterales bacterium | reverse complement strand
TAATTTTTATACAAAATTTTCAAGGTGTTACTTAGTCACGAAATCTACTAAAAAAATTAGCTGAAAAAAGTGTATATTCGCCATGGCTAATCTGCAAAATTATAAGCGAGTGAAAATTCGGATGGACGATATGATATCACAACAATTTTTTAGGCCCCCAAATCTTTGCTATGTTTACAGTATATGCAAAATATTAGATCTCCAGATAGTTGGTTTTTGTTGGAGATATCCAACTATTTGAAGGCCTTTTAAATGTACAGATATATCGCGACTTAATAAAGAAGTCTTGTAAATCCTTAGAAATCGGATGGTTGTGATTTGACAGTTTTTACTGCAAATTTTGGAGGCATTGAAATACAAGCTTGTGTTACACAATCACAACCTGAAGCGGATCGCCGGGGATGATGTAATCACCTAATTTTCAGCATCACGCATTCTCATACACTTCCTCCGATAGTCAATCTGGCTCTTTCTTTTGATGCAGTATAAATCTGACCAGACTATTTTCGGCATTACCCTGTTCGGCCAATGGGCGCCACTCAAGCAGTGCGGTCGCATAATCACCTCGCTGGTACGCTACATAGCCTTTCTGGAGGTCCTGTGTCGCCACCGCCACCGGCAGCGTCAGCATGACGATGAGGGCGGTAGCGAGGAGGTAGCGCATGGCGTGTCCTCCCTCTCTAAGGATAATAGCACATTCCGGATCTGCATCCGAACACGAGACTGTTAGATTCCACCAGACAAAGGCGGCTGACTACCGTTCCGGGTCAGCAGCGGACGTCACAGGGACTGATTTCGAAGGTCAGGGCCTAGCCATCAACCGTCATGTATTGCTCTTTGAGATAGCACCTTCCACAAACCGAACAAAATCCTCATCAAAAATTTTGCTCCCGTAAGGGCTTTTTCTCCAGCAATTTAACATAGGAGGTACTGAGTAGAACACTGACACAAGTCGTTCTAAATCTTTTAAATCATCCGGAGTTGTTATTGATTTGTATTGCCCCCAATGCAGCCTCATCCAACATTGGCACACCGTATCGATTTGTAACGCGCCTTCAACACTGACATTCATTTGTGAACCCAGCTCCTCATAAATTGAGTTTAGATCGGATGATTTAAGCCAGTTTTCACGTAACTCAGAATTATTCACCATAGTCAGGTCGATTTCCCGTACTCCCATAGCTCTGGCCGTTCGAGATGTGTCCGCAGCCGTGAGTCTCGCGAACCGAACTTGGAACGCTAAGTACAGCAGGGAAATGACTACTGCGATTACGCCGACGGTTTCGGAAATCGATGCAACTGTGTCCCAGTTCATGAATGTTTCTCCTATCTTCTACCGTTTCGCTAAATTGCACACAGGTGACAAAAATCATGAATGGTGGCAAAAATCATCAGATTTGGAATAAACTCATCCGAAGCGCACCCCTATGAATCGATCATCATCACTTTGTAAGCAGATGAGAAAACTTCTCCCGCCATTTAATGCAACGTTGCGCATCACGCTCCTCATACATACGAATAGCAGATGGAAGGTCCAGCTTAAACGCATTCTCCCGATCCTCGCCCAAAGCTGTCAGTCGCATGGTATACCAAGCCGTTATCCCACCTGGAATTACAGATTCGAATCTCGGAAAATCGGGATCACACTCCTCCTCGCTTAACCAGACATCCGCAATCCGGGGATTAAGAACCATGGCACGTGCCAAACCCACCATATCGACAGCGCCACTGGCTACCGCATCGACTACTTGCTCACGCCTTTTGAATCCACCTGTTAGCATCAAAGGTACATTGGTTACTCCTCTTGCGAGTCGGGCAAAGTCAAGAAAGTATGGTCCTCGACTTGAACCTTCAGAGCTTGCCTTTGCTCCGGGGAAGTATGTCCCCCCACTAATATCAATCAGATCGATCGAGGTTTGATCGAGAAGGCGTACCACCTCCAAAGCATCGACCTCTGTCAATCCACCTTCCAGTTGATCCGTCGAGTTGATCCTGATCCCGACCGGAAACGACGGACCAACAGCACGCCTTACTTCACTTATTACTTCAAGTACTATGCGACATCGTGCTTCGATTGAACCGCCGTAACCATCGTTTCGATGGTTAAACAAAGGGGAAAGGAACTGACTGAGTAAAAATCCGTGCCCTGCGTGAATATGAACACCGCTAAAGCCCACAGTCTTTGCGTGCAATGCTGTTTTTGCATACATGTCGGGTAGTTCGTGAATCTCATTAATAGACATGCCTGCACATTGAAGGCCCTCAATGTCAAGAGCTGACGGCCCCTTTGGCTGACTGATCGGCAAGTGCGAAAGGGCTCCGGCATGACCGATTTGCGGCCATAGGTGAGCACCCTCAATCACTGCCCGGCTGGTGAATAACTGTAGCAAATTTTGTTTGGAGTGTGCTCCGAGTACCAAATTTCCCGGTTTCTCAGGAAAGCGAGGATCCCCTTGTACTTCACCGATGAAGGACAAAGCGACTCCACCTTCCGCCCATCTTTCGTAAAGTCGAATCTGCGCCTCGGTGGGATCACCGCCACCGTCAGCCAGCGAATCCGACATTGGCGACTTTGCAATCCGGTTCTTTAGAATCGCACCGCAAGGAAGCTCCAGTGAGCTTTGAAGGACATGAATGGATTCTGAGTTATTGGTCATTGCTATTTCCTTGAGTAGCTAACATTAATATTATGTAGAATCTACATAAAAGCCGATTTTTATTATTTCGATTAATCCCAGATACATTGAGAATACATGCAAAACGGCTAAAATTGGGATATGTAGATAAAATCCGAAAAAGGCTATATTAATTTCCCCTCGCGCAGCACCAGGCGCGGGTTGGTGAGGGCTTTGACGTCTGCCAGGGGATCGCCATCCACAACGAGCACGTCGGCCAGTTTGCCCGCCTCGAGTGTTCCCAGTCTGCTTTCCATATCGCAGGAGCGGGCGCTGTTTCTGGTAGCGGCGACTATGATCTGCATGGGTTGCTCCCGAATATATTCTTTTAAATACGCCCTTATCAGCGCTTATGGACTGTTGTCAATCGGTTTTGAACTTTTGGAACGAATCGTAAATTGTTATTATTTTCCAATGAGATTAACCAATACCCGTTGCACGCGCTACCAACGAATACACCAAAGAAAATTTGTTTTCAGGTACCGAATTCAGATCTACCAACCGTGACTGTAAATCGAAGTGGTCGCCCCTAAAATAGCGACGCCGATGATGCCTTCTGATGTAATATCTGGCTTGAAATGTGGAACCCTATTAAATTGACACATCTATGCATATGCAATATTATAAATAATCAAGGAGAAAATTACGTTGCCATCAACTATCGTCAAACAAAATCATATCCCGACGGACATCTTGCGTCGCGATTTTCTGAAAATCGGATTTATGGTCACAGGTGCCGTACTTAACCCGTTTTCAGCTCAGGCCGCATTTGATTCCAGGCCCAGAGAAGTCAAAAAACTGGCATTTTATAATACCCACACTGCTGAAAGGCTGCGGGTCTGTTTCTGCCGAAACGGGAAGTATGATACCGGGGCTTTAACAAAAATAAACCACATCCTGCGCGATCATCGCAGCGGCGAAATTAAAGAGATCGATGTTCAATTGCTTGAGCTGATGCACGCGATTTCAAGTAAAACCAAATCCCAAGCACCCTTTCATATCATATCCGGCTACCGATCACCCACCACGAATAAAACACTTAGAAAGAAGAACAAAGGCGTCGCTTCCAGAAGTATGCACATGCTGGGTAAAGCCATTGATATTCGGATCCCCGGTTTCAGCACGCGGCAATTACGAAATGTGGCCCGAAAAATAAAAGGCGGAGGTGTCGGTTTTTACCCGAAATCTGATTTTGTGCATGTGGACATCGGGCGGGTTCGATACTGGTAGCTCCACTCCCGGCGGTCGCTTATTCAGCTCTCCAAATCCGAGCTCTTAATAATTTCGACACGCAGGCGGCGGCAAAGGAGACGATTAAGATGAAAATTCGACTGGCAATCACATTTTTGATGCTGGTTATTCCAACCCCCATGATATATTCTTCAAGCTCTGCCCAGAAAGATCCCGCAAATACGATTATAGCAGAAAGAATTGACGAGCTCTGGACCAACGGCGAACTCAATATCGGCTATACCGATATTGCATCCAAACACTGGCTGCCGGACCTTTACGAACGCAACGATTTTCAACTGCTTTGGCAAGATCCGCAAAATGTAAGGGATCTTTTAAAAGAAATAGGAAGCATCGCAGAAGATGGTTTGAACCCTGAGGATTATCACCTTTCTCAGCTGCTGGTTCTTAAATTGCGTCTGGATGAAAGAAAGTCTCCCGATCCTTCACTTTTGAGTGACTATGACATTCTCCTGACCGACAGCCTGGTTCGTTTATGCTACCATTTGCAGTTCGGCAAGGTGGATCCTGAAAGTCTTGATCCCGCCTGGAACATGACCCGACAAGTCCATGACCAGAATCCTGTGGCAGCGATAGAGAAGCGACTTCGAACCGGCAGCCTGGGTGAGGGTCTCAAGAACATCCGTCCGAAATTCAAATATTATCACCTCCTAAAATCTGTTCTGAAGGAATATCGTGAGATTCATGAAGCCGGTGGGTGGGAAGCAGTGCCGGAGGGCACGACACTTAAACCGGGAATGACAGACCAGCGTATTCCCCATTTGCGCAAAAGATTAGCCGTCACCGGCGACTTTGAAGGTGTGGTTACCGACGCAGACTTTTTTGATGCAGAACTTGAAGCAGCCGTTATACGATTTCAAAACAAACACCATCTGGAAGCTGACGGAGTCGTTGGAAAAAATACGTATATCGCCTTAAACATCCCGGTTAAGCAAAAAATTGATCAGATCCGGGTGAACCTCGAGCGCGCCCGCTGGGT
>CAMYLH010000224.1 GCA_947259065.1 uncultured Desulfobacterales bacterium | reverse complement strand
CTTCGACGCCGCCCGCGCAGGGCTGGTCCTGCAGTCTAGCCTCACCACCGCCAGACGGGTCCTGAAGACGCTGATCTCCCCGCAGATCCAGGAGGTGATCGACTACCTGGGTGAGCAGGGAGAACCCACGACGGAGGCGCTCGTGCACCGCCTGCAGCGCGCCGTCGGCTCGCACACACCCCACCTGTGGCGGAGCAGCCTGTGCGGGGAGGAAGCGTCGGCGGTCGCAGAGCTCTGCGCGGCGGGCCGAACCTTGACGCTCGGCGACCTGATCCGGGATCCATCCGACCTGAGCGGCACCCTGGAATGCGTCCCGCTGGTGGTCGTGCGCGACTCGGAGCGGGTCATGCTGCCGGGACCGGGGGAGCGGGTGCAGCGGAACGACGAGATTCTGTTCTGCGGCACGGAACGGAGCGAGAGGCTGCTGTGCGCAACCCTGAACAACCCGTACACGCTGGATTACCTGATGACCGGAAGCGAGTTGCCGCGCGGATACTTCTTTCAGTGGCTCGCCCGCCGTCGCCCGACGGCATGATGCGCGACGTGCGTCGTCGACGCGGCGTCGTCGAAGAACGAAGCGGCAACGCAAGGGCTAACGCCGTCCCCTCTCTCGGGACGGATCAACCCTGCACCACCCTCTCCGATGCCGGCAGCCCGAGCGCTAGCCCGCATATTGCACCAGTGCGCGAAGCGAGGGTGCGTAGATGCCTGAAGATACAAGGCTTGCGAGAGCAAGCGCGCGCAGGCGTATCTGAACGATACGTCGAGCACGCTTGCCGAGCATAACGCAGTAGATTCAGGCAGATACGCCCCCGCAGCCGTGGGCTGGTGCAATATGCGGGCTAGCCCAACTTGGCGGATTCACCCCGAGATTTGGCGATTTCGCGCGGTGCGCGCCGCGTAAGTGTTTGTTTGATATGGCCAGGCTTGGGGGGGATGGGGTGAAAGGCGCTGTAGTGCAGACCTTGCTTGTTTTCATCTTCGGGGCGAAGTGGATAATGGGTTTCCATGTTTCTGCGCGCGAGCACTCGCAAGAAGGATGGCAAGACGCACCGTTATTGGAGCGTCGTTGAGAATCGGCGCCTGGCCGATGGGCGCGTGCTGCAACGGCACGTGTTGTACCTCGGCGAGATCAACGATTCGCAGGCACGCGCGTGGCGGCGTTCGATCGAGGTGCTGGACGAGCGCGAGGACGCGCCGCGCACCGTTGCGCTGTTTCCCGAAGACCGGATTGATGAGTGCACCTCAGACGCCTCGGTGGTGCGGCTGCGCCTGTCGCAGCTGCGGCTGTGTCAACCGCGGGTGTGGAGTTCATGCTGGTTGGCGTTGAAGTTGTGGGAGCGCTTGGGGCTGGACCGGTTCTGGTCGCAGCGCCTAGCGCGAAGCCGCAAGGGCACGCGTTGGGACCAGGTGCTGTTCGTGCTGGTGGCCTACCGGCTGTTATCGCCTGGAAGCGAGTGGCGATTGCACCGGCAATGGTTCGAGCGCAGTGCGCTGAAAGATCTGCTCGGCGCTGATGAACGCCTGGGTGACATTCACAAGCTGTATGCCTGTCACGACCGGATACTGGAACATAAGACGGCGGTGTTCGACCATCTGGTGGGCCGCTGGAAGGACCTGTTCAACGTCGAGTTCGACGTCCTGCTCTACGACTTGACGAGCACTTACTTCGAGTCGAACCCGCCGTTCGAAGAGGGCGACAAGCGCCGCTTCGGTCACTCTCGCGATCGACGCAGCGACTGCGTGCAGGTGGTCATTGCGCTGGTGGTGACGCCGCAGGGATTGCCGCTGGCCTACGAGGTGCTGCCCGGAAACACCGCTGACAGCACGACGCTGCGCGGCTTTCTCGCGCGCATCGAGAACCAGTATGGCAAGGCGCGCCGAGTGTGGGTGATGGACCGCGGCATTCCCACCGAGGCGGTCTTGCGCGAGATGCGCGACAGCGACCCGCCGGTGTACTACCTGGTCGGCACACCCAAGGGCCGGCTGTCACGCCTAGAGAAAGAGCTACTGCTTAAACCCTGGCAGGAGGCGCGCCCTGGCGTGCAAGTCAAGCTGCTGCCACAAGATGGCGAGACGTACGTCTTCGCGAAAAGCCACGACCGCATCGCCAAGGAGCGCGCCATGCGCAAGCGCCAGCTCAAACGCCTGTGGGCACGCTTGGCGAAGCTGTCGACAATGAAGCTGAGCCGCGAAGCGCTGTTGACGAAACTCGGTGCTGCGCAAAGCCAGTCACCGTCGGCATGGCGATTGGTCGAGGTGACGGTCGATGACCAAGCCGCCGCCTTCACCTACGCCTTGCGCCGCAACAAGCTGCGCGAAGTGCGCCGCCGCGAAGGGCGCTATCTGCTGCGTACCAACTTGACCAGCTCTGACCCTGCCGAGCTGTGGCGCTACTACATTCAACTCGTACAGGTCGAGCAAGCGTTCAAAGATCTCAAGGGCGATCTTGCAGTACGCCCGATCTACCACCAGCTCGAGCACCGTATCGAGGCGCACATCTTCATCGCCTTTCTCGCCTACTGCCTGCACGTCACCCTGGCCCAGCAGATGCAACCGCATGCCAGCGGCCTGAGCCCGCGCAGCGTGCTCGATAAGTTCGCCGCCGTGCAGATGCTCGACGTGCATATCCCCACCACCGATGGGCGCGAACTGGTGCTGACCCGCTACACCGAACCCGAGCGAGAGGTGAAGCTGCTGCTCGAACGGCTCGACCTCGAACTGCCCGCCCAGCCACCGCCGAAAATCACCACCAATCAGGCCGACGCCGCTACCCACGAGGGGCGCGGCCCTGCGCGCTCGGACGATGGATCGGCGCGCTCCCGGACCCGGCGCTCTGGACCGGCCCGGCGCACATCTTCCCCGGAGCCCGGGGCTGCACGCACAGGGGCAGCGCCGCGGTGCCGCAGCGACGTGTTCATGGATAATGCGGGCTAGACTCTGCTCATGAACCGCCGACACCTGATCACGCTCCCGCCCCTGCTCGTGCTGGCGCCCCGTGCGGCCGAGGCACTGCGTGCCACCCCCGCGCAGACGCCAGGTCCATTCTATCCGGCGGAATTGCCGCTGGATGATGACAACGACCTGGTACGCGTCAAGGGTCAAACGCGCCAGGCCCGGGGTACCATCCTCCACCTGAGCGGACGAATTCTGGACCACCGCGCAACGCCCGTAGTCGACGCCCTGGTGGAGATCTGGCAGTGCGATGCCAACGGGCGCTACCACCATCCTGGCGATACCCGCGGCGTGGCGCCCGATGCGGGCTTCCAGGGATACGGCCGAACCCTGAGTGCTGAAGGCGGTGGCTACCGCTTCCGCACCATCCGCCCCGTGCCCTATCCGGGACGCACGCCGCACATCCACTTTGCCGTCACCGCACCCGGCGCACGGCCCCTGGTGACGCAGATGTACGTCGGCGATGAGTCGGGCAACCAGCGTGACTTTCTCTACACCCGCATCCCGGCGGACCTGCGCCAACTCGTGACCGTTTCCCTGTCGCCGGTGGCCGCTTCACCGGACACGCTGTCCGGGCGTTTCGACATCGTCCTCGCGCCCTGAGCGGCGAAGGAGCGGCCCCCGGGCCACCGCACCTGCCCGGGCTCATGGCCCGCTTACTCGTCTTGCGACGGCAGCGCCGGTATCGACTGCAGATAGGCCGCGATGGCGGCGCGATCCCCGGCCGGCAGCATGGACATGTTGACCTGCACGTCCACCATGGAGCTGCCGAAGGAGTCGAACTCCGGAGTGAAGCCCGACTCGAGCGCGTCGGCGATGTCCTCCTCGCCCCACTCGCCGATGCCGTCATCGTGGGGGGTTCTGCTTTTCGAACTCGCCGGCGGTGGCCGGCGCGGCGGCGAAGACGGCCGCGAGCCCGGCTACGAGAAGTGCTCTCTTCATTCGCACTCTCCTGCTGCACCAATGCGAATCTCGGAGCCCTAGATAGCTGTTCCGAATTGGGCTACACCTGCGGCTTCGTTGCGACGCCTGTGTCGCGATGCTAGGCGGCGCGTCTGGATTCCGGCTTCTCCTTTACGCTCCATATCTATCCCCCTCCCCGGCCCTCCCCCACTGAACCGCTAAGGGAGGGAGAGCCGCCGAACGGCACGTGATCGATATTTCCGCACGGCTATCTAGTTCACGCCGACGCGCTTGCCGACGCTGGCCTTCCAGTCAGCCGAACAGGTCGGATTCGACTTGTCGCAGATCTCCGCCCAGGCAGGGTACGAGACCTCGGCCACCGCGTTGCCCACGATGTCCAGATCCTCCTGGGTCACCGGCACGTTCACCAGCGTGTACTTCTTCACCGTCTCGCAAGGATCCTGTCCGATGTTGCAGCGCACGGCGTCCTCGAACAGATGCTGTGAATATGCCCAGATCTCGTCGGTGAGCTTGTCGAACGCCGCGGTGAGCTTCGTCTGCTGGCCGGGCGTGAGCTTGTTCCAAGTGTCGAGGTTGATACCGTAGCCGTTGAGCGCCATCTGGAAGGCCACTGGCAGCATGTGGGTGGTCACCTCCGGCCAGCCGGCGGAGTTCGCCGAGCTCGGACCGGTTATGGCACAGTCCACCACGCCGCGCGCCAGCGACTGATGCACCTCGGGGAAGCCAATCGGCACCGGCGTACCACCCACCTTGGCGACGAAGTTCGCGAGGTTCTGATCGTATACGCGGACCTTGTAGCCCTTGAGGTCGGAAAGCTTCGCGATCTTCGGCTTGCAGAAGAGAACCTGCGGTCCGAACGGCCAGATCCCGAGGAGCTTGGTGTTGAACTGCTTCTGCAATCGCTTGTCGACGACGGGTGCGAAGTCCTTCATGACGCTCCACCTGCCACTGCTCAGCGATGGCCGGCAGATGAATAATTTCAGGCACTAACGGTTCATCGACATGCACAGCGGCCATCTTGTCGAGATGGCGCTG
>CAMYLH010000223.1:4993-6237 GCA_947259065.1 uncultured Desulfobacterales bacterium | reverse complement strand
AAAAGGTGTCATCGGAGGGCTGATAGGTGAGATAAATGAGAAGTACGAGGATAAAATATATGAAATTTCCGAACATGGATAGCTATCTCTGCCTTGGTCCTCTTTGTAAAAGTTAAATAGAAAACTAGGGTTGTCAAAGGAACTTATTTCTCATCGGGGCAGGGTTAGGATTCCCGGTAAAATCTTTCCTTTTCGCTGTACACACAGCCGCAATACTGCTGGCGATATAAGTCCAGGCTCTTTGAGGCTTCGATCCCTTCTTTCCATCCTGTTCGAAAATCCTTGTAAAGAAACGGTATCCCCACGGATTTGCCGATGGAGTCCCCCATGGATTTTATTATCTCATGCTTTTGATATTTGCTATACAGCAAGGTTGAGGAAAAATAATCGAATTTTCCTCTTTTGGCCAGAAGGGCTGTGGATCGCAACCGGTCATGATAACAATAATTGCAGCGGTCCTTTTCCCGGTAAACCACGTTCTGAATAAACTTTTCCAGATCATAACCTTCCTGGCAGATTACCCGCAGATCGATCTGATCGGCATAAACCTTTAGGGTCTCCTGCCGTTTGAGACACTCGCTGTAAGGGTGAATGTTGTAGCGGTAAAAAAAACCCATGACATCCAGGCCTTCCGCCCTCAGAGTCTTGACCGGATAAATGGCACAGGGTGCGCAGCATGTGTGCAGTAAGATTTTCAATTTCTATCTCCGAAAATAGCCGTACCGATGCGCACCATTGTGGCGCCTTCCTCGATGGCGGCTTCAAAATCCCCTGTCATTCCCATGGACAATTCATCCATTGAAATATTGGGGATAGCTTCTTTATTAATATGATCGCGCAGCTCCCGCAATGCCGTAAAAAAAGGGCGAACTTTAGCAGGCGCATTGAAATAGGGGGGCATGGTCATGAGGCCTTTGACGGCAATATTTTCTAGTCGGCTGACGTCCCTCAGCAGTTGCACGGTGTTCTCGAGATAGACACCTGACTTTGAATCCTCTCTGGCGACATTGACCTGAATCAATATCGCTTGAACTTTATCATTTTTTTTGGCATATTTGTCCAATTCTTGCGCCAATTTCAAGGAGTCTACCGAATGAATGAGATCAAACAATCGGACGGCATATTTGGCTTTATTGGACTGCAAATGGCCGATAAAATGCCAGGTCGCGGGATATGTCGCCAGGGTGTTAATCTTTTCTTTGGCTTCCTGGATATAATTTTCACCCAGATGGGTGACGCCGGCC
>CAMYLH010000223.1:0-4931 GCA_947259065.1 uncultured Desulfobacterales bacterium | reverse complement strand
TTGATTAAAAATTCCAAAACCTCACAAACCGGAAGCCCAACAACATTGGTATATGAACCCTGGATGCGCTTTACGAGAAATGTGCCGATTCCCTGGATTGCATAGGCCCCGGCTTTGTCAAAAGGTTCTCCGGAGTTGATGTACCAGTCAATTTGTAATTCCGTCAGTTTTTTAATGCAGACGTCGGTTTTTATTGTTTCTGAAAATAGGCGATCTGTCGCCTCACGGCAAATGCAATAGCCCGTGAGCACCTGGTGTGTCCTACCGCTTAAACTCCGGAGCATTTTGCGAGCCTCCGGCCGCGAACCTGGTTTACCCAGCATGGTATCGTCTATGAACACCATCGTGTCGGCGCCGATAACCCAGCTGTCGGGATATCTCTTTGAAATGTCTTTCGCTTTTGCTTCGGCCAAACGTCTGACATAAGATTCGGGAGAAGACAGGGGGATCGAATCTTCATCGAGATTGCTGGGAATGACGGAAAATTCAAGCCCCGCTTGTTCCAGAAGATAACGTCGACGGGGAGATTTTGAGGCCAGAATCAACCTGGAATTTCTAACTGGTTTTTTCATGAAAACTAATTAGCAAAAGAAACAGCGTTTGACAAGGACTACAAAAACCAACTAAGCTCTTATTGATTGTTTTTGTGTCCGGCACAGGCGGATCTACGACATGTTGTGGTAAACATTGCCGTGGGATATTTACGCTATCTTCAAATGATTGGATATTTTCGAACGAATATTCAATTGTCAATTCCGGGTTGTCCGGATAAAGGATTTAGAAATCGGAAAATGTTGCATAAACCCAACAACCGCTGTATAATGACCCAATATAAAGTCGGCTTGGATTTAATCACTTCTCAATGATCCCGTTTCGCGGGGCTGCTGCGGACCTGACCAAACTGGTTTTCTGAAGTGGAATACCTATGTGCTCCCTGATTCTAATATTGCATTCTACGTGCAAGCTGTTCAAGCTCGTTGACCTATATCAAAGAAAAAAATGAGCGAATTCGACAATAACCGCTTTCGTATCCTCGTCGTTGATGACGACCCGACCATACTGGATTTGTATCAAAGAATTTTAGACCCGACCAATCCCCTACCGACCTTACCAAATTTTGAAATAACTTGCTGCAGCCAGGGCGATGATGCTGTGAATCGCGTCAAACGATCAACTGAAGAAAATGCGCCCTATGCGCTTGCATTTCTGGATTGGAACATGCCGCCGGGACCGGATGGTCAATGGACGGCCGAACAAATACAAAGGTTGGATCCGAGCATTAACATTGTAGTGGTTACCGGTTACCGCACTCCCCAGAGCGGTAAGATGGTGAACCAGGCCAATATTTCAGACAAGCTGCTCTATTTGCAAAAGCCTTTTCATCACCAGGAAATTATTCAATTTGCCACGGCATTGAGTGCCAAATGGCAGGCGGAGAGACAGCTTTTGGCGCTTCATTCCGATCTGGAAGCCTTGGTTGAAAAGAGAACGGCGGAACTGGTGCAATCCAATAAACTGCTGAAAATTGAAATCGCCAACCGCAAGCGCATGCAATTGGAACTTCAAGATAGTTTTGAGAATCTAAAAAAGGTGATGAACTCTACGGTTTTGGCGATCACAATGACCATCGAAAAGCGGGATCCCTACACATCCGGCCATCAGCAGAGAGTGGCGGATCTGAGCCGGAACATCGCACGGGGAATCGGACTTTCGGATAATGAAATTGAGGGGATTTATATTGCAGCGGCGATACACGATCTCGGCAAAATATCCTTACCGGCAGAAATTCTCTCCAAACCTGTGAAGCTATCCGACATTGAGGTAAGTTTGATACAAGCCCACTCCCAAACCGGTTACGATATTTTGAAAGGCATAGAATTTCCTTGGCCCATTGCCGAAATCGTTTTGCAGCACCATGAAAGACTAGACGGATCCGGCTATCCACGGAATCTTGCCGGGGACGATATACTCCTGGCGTCTCGTATAATAGGCGTAGCTGACGTGGTGGAGACCATGGCATCCCATCGTCCCTATCGACCATCCATGGGGATGGACAAAGCCCTTGAGGAAATCACCCAAAACAAAGGTGTGCTCTATGACCCCCTGGTTGTCGACGCCTGCCTGAAAATCTGCAATAAGAAAGAATTTGAATTATCGAGTTAGATGCTAATGGTCCCGTAGTCATGCATGTGGTGACGGGAAATGTTTAGCCTATGAACGCTTACCTTTTTTCTTGATATCCAACTTAAATTCCGGTATCAGAAGAGGTACAGACTAGTGAACTGCCCGGGTGGCGGAATAGGTAGACGCAAGGGACTTAAAATCCCTCGGTCCTAAGGGCTGTGCCGGTTCGATTCCGGCCCCGGGCACCAGTTCAATAAAAGATTCAGAAGTAAATATCCGGATCCATTTCTTCTCACTTCAGTTCCAACCCGATAAGTTCTTTTCAATTCTGTGCCTATTTTTCAAAAGCTGCAATGACCTCTTTTTAATAGTTCGGTTAAAGTGATATTGGAGGAATCTGTTGATGGCATACGATGAAACCAATCAAGACCTGAAAAAAAAGCATTGAAGAGCAATCCACAATCAATCGCACCATTCAGGAGATTTCACTTGACATATACATTCCTCTGTAACGAATCAATTCCCAGCATCTTCCATATAAAAAATTTGCCTTAAGATTCAACGCTGACACAATTCAGTAAATCACCAAACCGATCCCCCGAATTTTTCAGTTATCCCCCTGTCATAAAAAAAGCTCATATTTTTCTAAGCCTTTATCCCTATGTGCCGATAATTGACTTACAAAATATATAGATAATGTCTATTACTATTTGTAACCGGGTTGCTCAAAGTAATTATGAACAACTTACAGAAATATCACGTCGCTTCAGGCAGTTACTACGTCAACCGGAACACGCCACGAATCCTTCAAGCCTTTCTTGGAACCTGTGTTGGAGTTGCTCTTTACGACGAAGAAGCCGGCGTGGGGGGGTTGCTTCATCTGCTGCTGCCGGAACCGGTAAGTGAGGGAAGTTCATTTCAGCCGGAGAAGTATGCATCCACCGGAATTCCCATTTTTCTCAGGGCCCTTTATGACAAAGGCGCCTCCAAAAACCGGTTGAAAGCTTTTATTGCCGGCGGAGCCCTTGTAGGCCCCGTTGTAAGTAGAGATTTACATCTGGACATTGGCGGTCGAACGGTTGAATCTGTCATGTGCTGTCTAAAGGAGGAAAAAATCCAGATCACAAAATCGGAGACCGGCGGGTTTTTCACCTGCTGCCTGAACCTGAACATGACTAACTGGCAATGCAGTATCGAGCCTCTCGGCTTAGATAAAGTGCCAAACGCAACCGGAAGTTGTGTCCCCTCTGTCTATGAAATTCAGCGGGCCATAGAAGGTATACAACCAATCCCTCAAGTGGTGCTGAAGATTTTGAGACTCATGAATCAGGAAGACTATGATATCAAAGAATTGACCGAAGAAATCCGCCAAGACCAGGTTATCTGCGCCAGAACATTAAAATTTTGTAATAGTGCCGTTTTTGCAGATAAGAAAAAAATTGACTCTCTTGACCATGCCCTGACTTTTTTAGGTTTTAAAAATCTCGTAAAATTGGTTATTTCCACAGCAATGGATAATTTTTATGGTCACACGGGTTCAGGATATTCACTCTGTAAGGGTGGTCTTTATCATCACACCGTCGGCACCGCCATCATATCTGAAAAGCTGGCTAGTTTGACCGCAAAAGTGAAACCAGGCTTAGCTTATACTGCGGGCCTTCTCCATGATATAGGAAAGGTGGTTCTCGATCAGTATATCGCCGCGGCCTATCCTCTTTTTTATCGCCAATTGTTTGAAGAAGAAACTAACTTTTTAGATGCAGAAATAACCATACTGGGTATCGATCATACAAAAGTCGGTCGTGATCTTGCTTTGAGATGGTCATTGCCCGATTCATTGATCGACAGCATCCAACATCACCATAAACCAGAAAACGCAGTGCATCACTCTACACTGACGCATATTGTTTACCTGGCAGACCTTCTCATGTCCCGATTTCACACCGGTTTGGAACTGGATCGACTGGATACCGAAACACTTTCTTCAAGACTGAGAACTATCGGCTTTTCTATTGAAAAATTTTGCGATATCGTGGATATGATTCCCTCCGGGGCATTTAAATCAGAGCCGCAACTGGAGTTGACAAAATGTTAGACGGGAAAAATGTCCAAAAGGACGAAGATTCAACTCTTTAGAAACCGATTCGAAGCTCTTTTAGAAAATCCTCATTTGCTCTGATCTCTTTTCTTACCGACCGTTACCGTGCAATATTTGCTCGTCAGCTGTTTCCCTGCATTTGCGCTTGGGCCCAGGATGGCAAAGATGCCCTTCCTATCAAATTCCAAGGACCGGCTCAAGAATTCAATAAACAGGCCGATACATCAGTGGAGGTAAAATGCAAGCGGGACCCGCGTTTAAATATTGTTAAATTAAAGAATTGCGGTGAAACATGGCAGAGAAAAGTGGAATCGATATCAATGATTCAAAAGAACCTGAATTATCCTCCCCTGAGGAAATTGAATTAGATGATCAGATCGAAATAATCCTGGATGAAAAGGACACGGTCGAACCATTGGATGTATTGTTAGAGGAGGTTGTAAGCGAGGAGGCAGTGAAGAAATCGGGTAAACAGGATATTGATACCGTCATTGAAGCAGAACTACCCTCAAACGCGGACGACGGGGATCCAGAACCCCCTTTGAAAGAACCTGAAACCAAAATTTCCTCAGAAATGGCTGATGAGCGCAATGAAGGGAAATCGGAACTTCCTCTAAAAAAACCCGAGACCGATATTTCCTCGGAAACGGCTGATGAACACGATGACGGAAAAACTGATCTCGCCCCGCAAGAACATGAAACCGAAAGT
>CAMYLH010000222.1 GCA_947259065.1 uncultured Desulfobacterales bacterium | reverse complement strand
ACTCAATTCCTAAGCCACCGGCTATGCCGGTGAGAATTTAAAGGGTTCTACCGTAATTCTTTTTAAATGTGGCATCAAAATCAAACAGCCGGTATTATTCTTGCGAGCGGAAGTTCAACACGATTTGGGCGTCCCAAACAGCTTTTGAAACTGAAGGGAAGATATCTGCTTGAGTATGTGCTGAACGCTGCTCTGGAATCCCAACTGAATCATGTCGTGCTGGTTTTGGGGCACGAATATCAACGCATTTTGCATACTTTGGGGACCCGCACAACCCATGAACGCCTCCAGGTGGTAATCAACCACCGTTACCTTGAAGGTCAGAGCCGGTCGCTTCAGGCCGGGCTGTTAAAAATCCGGCAGACATTTCCAGCGGCTATGTTTTTGCTCGGCGACCAACCCTTGCTGAATTCCAACACCATTGACCATATGTTAGACAGATTCCGTTATTCCGGCAAGGACATCTGCGTTCCGGTTTACAAAGGTAACAGGGGTAACCCTAGCATTTTCAAGCAGGTCCTGTATGATCAACTCATGGCGATCGAGGGCGATATCGGCGCCAGAAACATAATTCGGGCCAATCCCGAGCGTGTGCTCGATATCGAGATAGACGATCCATTATGTTTTTTCGATATCGATTCTCAAAAAGACCTCGAGAACCTGCGGTTACTGCTTGATTAATCGATTTTGTGTTAATTTTTATGTATTCAACACAGTTTATGTTTCACTAAACCTATTTTTTTGGTGTGTCTTAGATTCGTACTTGCTTCAATTTTGGCTTTGGTTTAAGCTAGAGCGGTTTTTATCCAAAAATATTGAGAGCTTTTTTGTGAAAACATGCGCCGGAATCAGGATGGGTCTGGACAGGTTCCAAATCGCTCAATTCAGGATATAAACGGCTTAAAATGCCGCTTTCAGAAAGTTGCTGTTTGAAGGATTGTTCTTAATTCGTCCAACATGGGAGTGTAATGGTCATGATTCACAAGATAGCAGAGTTTACCGGTTTGCCGTTGTTGGCAGTTGAGGCCGGGTTCCTCCTTTTACTTACGATTATCTTCGTTACGACCAATTATATCACACGCTTGCTGGAGCGAGGGTATAAAGATCGCAAGTTATACAAGGTAAATTACGATTTGAAAACCGAGCAAAGTGTTCTTGATATGTTACAGGCGGGTAAATCCTGCCAGGAAATCATAAAAAACATATATGTCAGTGAAGAATATGTTCAAATGATTGAAGGATTGGCTGAAGAGGAGGGTTTGCTGGCCAAAAAACCGGAGTGAATCCGTTCTAGTGTAAAATCCTTCCCGCCCCGAGCAAAAAGCAGCTTAATTTTGATCCCCGGTAAAAAATTTATATCATTACTCCCCCGATTACTGCAGGCTAACGGCCTAAAATTCTAAGAAATGCGCTACCAGAAAGATGGTTTGCGGCTATTGTACCGCAAAGACCGATGGGCTGTTGGATAGTATATTGTGTCGAAGGTTTAATTCTCGATGAAACAAAGGAAAAAGCAATTTTGGGTAACAAAAAGTTTAAAGGAACTGACATCTACCGAATGGGAATCTCTTTGTGATAATTGTGGTCGCTGTTGTTTGCATAGTGTCAGAAATGGAAAAACAGGTAAGATTCATTTCATAGCCGTTTCCTGTCGGTTTTTAAATATATCCACCTGTCGTTGTATGGTTTATGCAAACAGAAAACAAATGGATCCGGATTGCATAGCGCTTTCGCCGGATAAGGTAAGACAAATAAAAAGGTTGCCGTACACCTGTGCCTATCGTTGCTTGGTCGAGGGAAGGCAGTTGGCATGGTGGCACCCCTTAGTCTCAGGTGATCCCAATACGGTTCATGATGCAGGAATTTCGGTTCAAGATAGAGTTGTCTCCGGACTTCATGTTCATCCGGATGATTTAGAATATTTTAGCCCAAGTTGAGCTATTAAAAAATCGCTCAATTTGGGTTTGCTATGCAATATACACCGGCGGTGATATGACCTTTTTTTGGGTTATAATTCCGTTAAAGAACATTTTTAAATTGCCGATATACTTAATAACCATTCATAAAAATTTTATTATCCAGAACGCAATATACTGTCGTTTGATTTACATCCGGATCGGGAAATAAGATGCAAACGAATTATACAAAAGTACGGAAATCAAATCTGTTTTTATATCAATCAGTTCCCCTTTATTTCAAGGCGAACGCTGAGAGATTTGGCATCTATAAACCTGCGGGCATTTATTTAAAGGAGATGCGAGTTAAGGAAAACCTAATTCCACGCCAATTGTATTTAAAAAAGACTGATAAAGCTAAAGGCATGAGGGATGTGCAAAAGGCTTTTAATAAACAACTTAAATATGACATAAAGTCAAATAATCTGCAAAATGTGAAAACGACAGTGGTGCAGCTGGTGGATGAGATGTTCTCGGAACCCTCAAGCGGCGTGCTGGAGGGGTTGTCATCGACCGTGAATATCATCGTAGGGGAATATACCAATGATCCTGAGATTATTAAAAATTTCTGGCAAATCTCTGATAAAGATTATACGACGGCCTTGCATTCGGTCAATGTAATGGCACTTGCAATTCGGTACGCCATTTCACAACGATATAATAAAATCAAAACAAAACTATTGGGATTATGTGCCTTGCTGCATGATGTCGGTAAAACAAAAACCGACCAGGAGATTTTAAAAGCACCACGGAAATTAAGCGATGAGGAATTTGCCAAAATTAAATCTCATCCAACTCAAGGGTACAATTTATTGAAGCGCTGCAAATTTTCAAACTCGGAAGTAAAACTCACCGCATTACAGCACCATGAGAAATTAGATGGCAGCGGCTACCCAAACGGGTTGACACATTTATCAGAATTTTCACGGATAATAAGCATACTGGATTGCTTCGAAGCATTAACAAATGATGACAGACCCTACAGAGATTCAATGATCCCATTTAAAGCATTGGATTTAATACAAAAAGATGTTATTGCCGGAAAGTTAGACAGAGATATCTTTGCAAAATTCATATACAGCTTGCTATAGATTTTATTAGGTGCCTTTAGCACAAATTCAAAAAAAGTAATCTGCACCGAGGTCTCAACCACGGTGCCAATGAAATCGATCATCCCCTGCCCGGTACATCCGTTAGGAAATTTCCACATTACTGAAACTCAGAAGAAATTAGTGGCCTGTTTTATTGCATACCGAAAAGAAATCCAACACCGACAATCGCTAATAAAGCGCCAAGCAGTGCTCGCAGGCTTACGCTTTCACCCATCACCGCGAATGAATCGATCCCGCTTTTAGATCCGTATTTGTATCCGTAATTCAAGGCATTAAAAGACATCAGCCGGAGGCATTTATCAGGTTGATCTGATCATTCAAGGTCCAAAAATCGTAAATAATCCCGATTCCAAGCAGCCCACCGGTGAACAGATACAGAATGCCGCTGATCCATTTCCCCATATACATTCGATGAACTCCAAAAAGCCCCAGAAATGTCAACAGGATCCAGGTAATGTTATAGTCCACCTCACCGGCCTTAAATCTCAAATCCGCTTTTCGGTCCATGGATGGGATCAGAAAAAAATCCACGATCCAGCCGATAAGCAATAGCCCCAGGGTAAAAAAATAAATGGTGCCTGATAAGGGCTTTCCGTAATAAAACCGGTGAGCTCCGGTGAACCCGAACACCCATAAAATATATCCGATTGTTTTTCTGTGTGTATCGTAGCCGTTCGCCATAATTTTTTCTCCTTTCCTAACTTTTCAAGATATAAAATATCATACCGCGTCCACCCTTTTCCGAATTCCCCATTCCGAATTCGTCAATCGTCCCGCCGCAAGGCGGATCATTCTCTTCTGGCCAGTTTCAGGTGCACGAACAACCAGGGAGCTCCTAAACCTCCCCATAATCCCACCAGCGTATAGCGAGTAAACCGAAACCAGGCAGCCGGTTCTAGGGTTGAGAAGGCAATTCGCAAGCCTCCCCACAGAACGAAAAGAAGACCGACGCCCAGAAAGTATCGAATCGTTCTTTTCCATAATAGGCCATCGGAACTGAATCGCACGAATCGACGCTCCAGCACAATGCCGGCTGAAACACCCATAAGCGCTGCCACCATTGAAGGGGCATAACGATTACCGGCGGGATTCAGCAAGATCAATAGGATCGGCAACACCAGTGAAAACACTAGCTGCCAGGCAAATCCTTTTTGTATCAGCCATTTTTCCAATCGGGGAGCCAGCCACAGAAATAGTATCAGAATCAGAACACCCAGCAAGTATCCGCCCACAAGATCGGTGGGAAAATGAACTCCCAGATAAATTCTCGATAGCGGGATGCCGATCATAAGAAATCCGGCAATAATCCAGCCGAAGATCTTCCCGTAGCGCACGGCCAGGTATCCCCAAATGATCACGGCATTCTGGGTGTGACCGCTGGGCAGTCCGCCGCCACCGGCATGTCCGAGCGGCTTGATCCGTGGATCATAATTAAAGGGCCTGGGTTGATCTGCAATCACCTTGGCTACGGCATTGAGGTAGGCGGAAAACAATACCAGAATGAGAAGCCCGGCACCTGTTCGACGATCGATGCTCCAATAGATCAGCGGCATGAACAACAGGTAAAATGCTTCATCGCCCATAAAGGTCAGTGCTTTGAAAGGGAGATCAAGCGCGGGACTAAACTGCTGGAACCATAAAACAACATCAATTCCCCAATTTAATATACTTTCCATTGATCATCCCATAGATTGGGTTGACGATTTTCGTTCAATCACTGACGGCATCCAGTGGGCAATTGAATTGGCATAATACGCCAAAATCTCATCCTCACCTGGGGCTGCCTGGTAGATTCCATCGGATTCAATCACAAGTCTTCTAATTTTCAGCATTTCCAGCGCGTTTAAAATGGTCTCGACCCGATTTTTGGCCGTGACGTACACCGGAGCTTCTCTGGATTGCAATTGCTCGATCAACCGGTTGACCCGGGCTTCAACTTCAAAAGCGCTCAGACCCCGACGGTCGTCTTCTTTTATAACCGTGGCCACCAGGGAAATCGGCAGAACCGGAACGATTTGTTTTATGCCGGCCATGAGCCGGTCGGCAAGTTTTCCGACTTCAGCAAAGCGGTCGTCACGCGCCATGCGGCTGAAATTGATTTCGGCTCTGCGGCAGTATTCCTGCATGGAAATCCGGGCACCAAAATTGACCCAGGCATACCCGAAACGCTGCCAGCGGCTCAGAACCATCAATATCAGGCTGCGCCGGATAAATCCCACCGTGGTCCTGACTGCAAACCAGCCGCTTCGTTTCGGCGCTTCGGGGTTCAAAGCTCGCAGCAAGCTGCGGTCTTCCAGCGTTCGATCGTAATTGATTCCCACCGGGATGAATACAATATCCCGATCACTGCGCGGATCAAAATTGCGCAGCATATAGTCCAGGACCCCCAATTTCGGCATCCCCAGGCGACCATCGCGGCTGAGCCCGCCTTCGGGGAAAACCGCCTGACAAACCCCCTCTTTGGTGGCCATGTGGATATAACGCTCAAGCACCCGTCGATACAATGGATTGCCTGATTTACGACGAACAAAATATGCTCCCATGGCCCGAATCAGGGTTTGCAGGGGCCAGATTTTGGCCCATTCCCCAACGGCATAAGAAAGTGCGGTTTTTTCCGCTGCCAGAAATGTCACCAGGATGTAATCCATATTGCTGCGATGGTTCATCACAAACACCACCGTGGAATCCGGCGCGATGCCGGCAAATTCCTGATTGTCGGCAAGACCGATGCGAACCCGGTAAAGGAGTCGGGCGATTTTTTTTGCCAACCAGTACCCGAGTCGAAAATAAAGATAGGCATTAAATGAGGGCACGATTTCGCGGGCGTACGATACGACTTCGGCCTGAACAACATCGCGCGGACAATTGCGCTCGACCGCTTTTTGCTGAATGGCTTGCACAACTTCCGAATCATAAACCAGACGATCGATCAACACCTGCC
>CAMYLH010000221.1 GCA_947259065.1 uncultured Desulfobacterales bacterium | reverse complement strand
CTATGGTTTTTTCGGCTGGCGGCACCAAAGTTATGCCTGGAAAAATCAAGGGTATAAAACCTTTGAAGATTACCTCTCGATGTTTAATTCAAACCAGCGACGCAATATTAAACGGGAACGCAAGGAATTGGAAAGGCAGGGCATTGTTGTAAAAACATTCACAGGCAAGGATATCCCCCGCATTTTTTTTTCTTTGATGTATTCTTATTATGAACGCACCAACGATAAATTCGGTCCTTGGGGGTGCAAGTACCTCACCAAACCATTTTTTGAGGGGTTATATCACCACTGCGGCCATCGGTTGCTGTTTGTGGCGGCGTTTGAGAAAAGAGATCCATCCTCCCCTATAGGGATGTCTCTGCTGGTGACAAAAGGAAATCAATTATACGGTCGGTACTGGGGTTGTGTCAGGCATGTGAGTTCGCTTCATTTTAACACTTGTTATTATACGCCGATAGAGTGGGCCATTGCTAACGAAATTCAACGCTTCGATCCGGGAGCTGGAGGAGCACACAAAATCCGGCGCGGTTTTACGGCCGTTTCCAATCATAGCCTGCACCGTTTCTACGATCCCGGCCTTAAGCGAATCATGCAAACCCATATCGACGAAATCAACCGGCTGGAACAGGAGCAAATCGATGCGCTCAATCAAGAGCTGCCATTTGCGCAACATCTAAAAAATTAATCCAACCCTGAACTTTGAACGCTGAACCTTCTAACTCCCTTCATAAGCCACCCCGCCTTGGCAGGATGAGAATTGAAAAGGTTTTACCGTTACCGGGTGGACACGGCTTATTGATCGAAAGCTGAACAATGCCGGCGGCTTATGAAGGGAGTTACCGCTTGAGTCTTTCTGCGATAAATTCATGAAACTGCTGGGAGACCTCGCGATTCCAGTACCCAAAGACACCGCTTCGTACAGAGACTTCCGTCCAATCAACACTTGAGATAGATACGGTAATGGTTTGCGGGGAAGTGTTTTTTCTTTTGGTTTTGATGGTTGTCTTCGCGCCGTCGGTGGTTTTTTCCAGAATCGGTTGATCGAGGTCTGTCAAAATGCTCAAACAGACGTCCAGAGTCTTGTCAAATTTAGCATTGTAGGATCTGCTGAGATCACCCTTCAGATAGGTGTAAGTCCCAACACCCACCCCGCTTCCGATAATCACGGCGGCACAGCTGACCATTAGCCAAAAACAGGACATTAGGAGGAGAGCAGCAAATTTTCTAGGCATTTTTTTCCTTTCTAATTTAGAGTCCGAATCAGAATAGTATATTAGTACCATGGTTATCACAAGTGTCAAGGGAATTGGTCGGATAAGACTTGGAATATTAAGCCCATAGGCATCATTTTTGTGAAATTTATGGAAAAATATTATAATGATAAATTTCTACTATCTTGCAACGTTTGATGGTTAGTGATTGCAAATTGAATAGCAGGATAGAAATCTTAAACCTTTATTGACACATCTCACGGCAATGCTTACAGTTTCTAAAATTTGTATTACCGTGCCAAATCTTTTAGATTCAAAAAGAGGTCAACGATCTTCATGGATAAGAAACCGCAGGAAAACTCTTTAATCCCTAAAATGACGAAATTCGGCAAGTGGGCGGTCTTAATTCTGCTGGCATTTATATTGATCTGGCCTCTTTCGATAGGGTTGTATTGGACGGTTTACAAAGCCTATACCATATTGGATCCGATGCGGTTTCCCGATCTGGACCCGGCTATCACAGCTCTTCTACAGAAAACGACATCGGATTCCACCCCATCTCAAAAAGGCGCCGCGCTTTCCGCAGCCATTAGAAATCGGCTGGAACAGGAGATGAACTCCACCTTTGGCTGGTCTATCAATGATCTCATCATTTCTCCCACCCGCTGGCTGGACAACCGGGCCAACAGGCAGCGGGGAACCATCTTTGCGACCCGGATGATGTTTACCTTTTTTTCCACAAATCTGGCCAAATATGGCAAGGTCGATAAGGAAAACAAATACCTCATCGAGGCCCGCGAAAAGCATTTTGCCTTCACCTCCGACAAGTGGTGGTTTCCATCCAGCGAAAGCCAATACAAAAAGGGTCTATCTCTGCTCAAAAAGTACGAGTCTGAGCTATTAGAAGGAAATGCTGAAACGATTTTTAATTTACGTACGGATGATATGTATAACATGCTAGCGTTTATAATCAGCAAGCAGTTCTTAGATCAGCCGCTGGGGCTTTTGGTGCAGTCTAACGAAGATGTACCCTACACTGAGCTGGATGATCGAATCTATTACACCCAGGGTATCATATTGGTACTCCGGGATGCATTGCAAACTTTTATCCATCTATATCCGGAAGTCGCAGAGAAAGGCGGCGAGCAAAATATCCGCATCGCTCTAAAAGACATGAACCAGGTCTGTTCCTTTGATCCATTGATTGTATTAAGGGGAGATCACGATTCTATTATGGCTGATCATCGCGGGAAAATGGCCAGATATCTGATTGCCATAAGAGAACGTATCAATGATCTGGCCCAATCCATCAAGAGCTAGTCAAACCTTTTTTTAATTTCCCTTCAACGTTGAAGCGCTCGACCTGTGTAAAATCAAAAAGATCCCTGCCCGGTCCGGGCGATAATTTCTTCCTGGTGATGTTTGTCCAAATCGATGAAATAGTCGCTGTACCCTGCAACCCGAACCAGCAGATCTCGATAATCATCGGGTGAGGCCTGGGCATTTCGCAGTGTATGTGAATCGATGATATTAAACTGGATGTGATGGCCGTTGAGTCTGAAATAGGCTCGGATGAGGTGGGCGAGTTTTTCGATACCCTTTTCCCCCTCCAGAACATCAGGTAAAAATCTCTGATTGAGCAGGGTGCCGCCGGACTTGATCTGATCCATTTTGCCCAGTGATTTGATCACGGCTGTCGGACCTTTTCGGTCAGCACCATGGGAGGGCGAGGTGCCGTCGGATATGGGCATTGCAGCCATTCGGCCGTTGGCCGAAGCCCCCAGTTTCTTGCCGAAATAGATATGGCAGGTGGTGGATAACATATTTAAATGATAGGAGGTGTCTTTGGTGTTGGGCTTGCCGTCAATTGCCCCATAGAGCGAGTTAAAAACCCGCTGCATAATCCTATCCGCATAGTCATCATCGTTGCCATAGCAGGGGGTTTTGTTGAACAGACGCAATCGTAGTGATTCCTGATCTTTAAAATTTTTTTTCAGGGCTTCCATCAATTGTTCCAGGGTGACTATTTTTTCTTCGAACACGTGTTTCTTAATGGCGGACAGGCTGTCGGTAATGGTACCGATGCCACAGCATTGGATGTAATTGGTGTTGTAACGTGGTCCGGCGTCGTAATAATCTCTCCCCTTGGCAATGCAATCCTTAATGACCACGGATAGGAAAGGTGCGGGCGCATAGGTTGCATACATACGCTCGATGTAATTGTTAATCCTGATTTTCAAATCCACAATATATAGAAGCTGCCGATCAAAGGCATCGTAAAGCTGATCAAAATTTTTAAAGACAGCGGGGTCTCCGGTGTGCGGCCCGATTTCCTTGTCAGTCAACGGATCGATCCCATTGTTCAGCGCCAGCTCAAGGATTTTGGGGACATTGAGATATCCGGTTAAAATATAGGCTTCCTTGCCGAAGCAGCCGGTTTCAATACAGCCGCTGCATCCGCCCTGTCGGGCATCCTCCAGGGTTTTGCCGGTACGCAGCTGCTCCATGACAACCTCATCGGTGTTAAACACCGACGGGTAGCCGTATCCTTTTCGAATCACCCTGCAGGCAGCTTTCAAAAACCGGTCGGGCGTTTTGTGACTGATCTGAACATTGGCCTGGGGTTGGAGGAGATGTATTTCGTCCAGAACTTCCAGCATGATGTAGGAGACATCATTGACGCCGTCGGCACCATCCTGCGTTAGACCGCCGATGTTGATGTTGGTAAAATCATTGTAAGTCCCGCTCTCCAGGGCGGTGACCCCGACCTTGGGAGGCGCGGGCTGGTTATTAACCTTGACCCAAAAACACCCGATGAGTTCCTTGGCGCTTTGTCGATCCAGGGATTGATCTGCCAATCCCCGTTGATAGAAGGGATAAAGATGCTGATCCAGGCGCCCCGGGCTCATGGCATCCCATCCGTTTAATTCGGTGATGGTCCCCAGATGAACGAACCAGTACATCTGAATGGCTTCCCATAAATCTCGCGGTGCAGAGGCCGGCACCCGGCGACAGGTTGCGGCTATTTGGTCGAGTTCTGTTTTTCTTTGGGGATCGGTTTCAGCGGTCGCCATTTTTTCTGCCAGCACGGCATGCCGTTCGGCAAAAATAATGGCGGCATCGCAGCAAATGTCCATCGCTCTTAACTCTTCGGCTTTATCGGCCGCATCGGGATCGTCCAGATAGTCAAGCTCTGCCAGATATTCGTCAATTTGAGCTTTGAAATCCATTAGGCCCTTTTCATAAATAGCACCGTCCAAGGTGGTATGACCGGGGGCACGCTGCTCCATGAACTCGGTAAACATACCAGCTGCATAGGCCGCCTGCCACTGGGGTGGAATATGACTGAATACTCTGTCACGCATGCTTCGTCCTTCCCAGTACGGAATGACCTCTTTTTTATAAAGCTCAATATCTTCAGCGGAAACCGCATAACGGGTCATTTCTCTGGAGTTTAAGATCTCAAGATCCTGCACCGAGTGGCAGTTGAGCTCGGGGAATGTGGACACCGCTTTGGGATATGGGCCCCGTTCCCCCACAATCAGCTCGTCATCACCGATGTAGATGGTCTTTTTTTGGCAAAGATTTTTAAAATTCAACGCCCTGAGCACCGGTATGGAATACTTGCCGTAGTTTTCTTTATAAAACCGGGTCACCAGCACGGCACGCTCCACCGAGATGCCGGGTTGGGCCTCAAAGCTTTCTTTTCGAAGTCTGGCCACTCTTGGAGTCACTGAT
>CAMYLH010000220.1 GCA_947259065.1 uncultured Desulfobacterales bacterium | reverse complement strand
GCTTCGCAAAGATTTACAGGATTTCAAGGCGGACCACCGCCTAGACCGTCTGGTCATGATTTGGTGCGGCAGCACGGAAATTTATATAGAACCGGGCTCGGTGCACCTTTCGGTTGAAACATTTGAAAAAGGGTTACGGGAAAATGACCCCGCTATCTCACCGAGTATGATCTATGCATATGCCGCCCTCTGCGAGGGCGTCCCATTTGGTAACGGAGCCCCAAATCTAACGGTTGATATTGCGGCACTGCTTGAACTCGCCAAAAAAAATATGCTGCCTGTCAGCGGAAAAGATTTTAAAACCGGCCAAACCTTAATGAAAACGGTTCTCGCCCCGGCCTTTAAAGCCCGGATGTTGGGTGTTGCCGGGTGGTTTTCCACCAACATTCTCGGCAACAGGGACGGTGAAGTTTTAGATGAGCCCTTGTCCTTTAAATCAAAGGAAGTCAGTAAGCTGGGTGCATTGGAATACATCTTACAGCCGGAGTTGTATCCGGATTTATACAAGGATGTTTACCATAAAGTCAGGATAAATTATTATCCGCCCAGAGGAGACAACAAAGAAGGTTGGGATAATATCGATATTTTCGGCTGGCTGGGTTATCCGATGCAGGTAAAGGTGGATTTCCTCTGCCGGGATAGTATTCTGGCGGCTCCTCTCGTGCTGGATCTTGCCCTGTTTATGGATCTGGCGGCTCGGGCCGGTATGAGCGGTATTCAGGAATGGCTTTCATTTTACTATAAGAGCCCAATGGTTGCTGAGACGCTTTATCCCGAGCACGATCTGTTTATTCAGCTGAAAAAGCTGAAAAATACCTTGCGTCACCTGAAGGGAGAAGAGTTGATTACACATTTGGGGCTTGAGTATTACGATTGAGCGAAATATCCTATGTTTGGTTGAAATGCATGGCGGTAAGATTTGGGCTGAGAGCGAAGGCGTCGATCAAGGCAGCCAGCTAATGGTTTGTCATTCCGGCTTGATCGACGATGGGTTGTCTATTTTACGGGCAAGGTAAACTGAAAAGTCGCCCCCTTGCCATCGCCCTCACTTTCCACCCATATGTTGCCACCGTGAGCCTCAACAGCCAATTTACAAAAGGCAAGCCCCATTCCGCTTGAGCCGACCGTAATACCCTCCCGCTTGAGACGCACCTGTTCAAACTTTTCAAATATCCTTTGGTGATATTCGGGTGCCAATCCATTGCCGGTGTCGATAACGCGGGTCCGAACACTTCCCTTCGTGTTCAACAGGTCCGTTTTCAGTTTCACGCTACCCCCAGCCGGCGTGTGTCTGATTGCATTGTCAAGGAGGTTTATCAGGACGCGCTTTATGAGATCTTTGTCAAGGGTAACCATGCCAAGATCTCCTGATCCGTTGGCGGATAGCTGTACCTGATGTTGCTTCGCTTTAAACTCTGTCTGTTCGATTACTTCCTTAATTAATTCCGTAATGTTGGTCAACTTCGAATCCGGCTTCAGTTTCCCTTCCTCCAGTTTATGAATTTCCAGCAAACTTAGAATCATATTATTTAGATCACGACAGTAGTTCAAACATGCAGTCATACTACATCGGTGCTTTTGAGAAAGATCCTGTTTCTCTAATAAAACCAACTCAATTTTACCCATGATCGATGAGAGAGGATTGTTTAAATCATGTACAATCATATGGGTTAAACCCTCTTTTGTCTGTTCCAATTCGCGCAGCTTTTCGTTTTGTTCAGCAATTTCTCTATTCCTGGCCCATAACTCGTCATGATAGGTTTTGATGCGAAGAAGTGATTTGACACGAACCACCAGTTCGCTGGGATCCACCGGTTTGCTTAAAAAATCATCGGCACCGACTTCGAGGGCTTTTAATCGATGTTCTTTTTCGCTTAAAGCGGTCACCATAACAATAGGGATTATTTTAGTTTTCTCAGCTTGTTTAAGTTTCCGGCAGACATCAAAACCATCGATTCCCGGCATCATCACGTCCAGTAGGATCAGATCCGGATTGACGGTAGCTACTGTTTCGAGAGCTTGTTCTCCGCTGAAGTTCTCAAATATTTGATAATTCTCATGCCTCAGCATTGCCACTAATAGCTTGGTGTTTTTTTTCTCATCATCGACAATTAGGATTTTTGGTTTATACATTGCGATAAATTATTTTAAGAATCTTTCAATATTTATCAAAAATTCCCTCGTATCAATCGGTTTGGTAATATATCCGCTACAACCGGAATTTTTGGCTTTCTCTTCGTCTCCATCCATGGCGTAGGAGGTTAACGCCACTATCGGAATGTCTCGTGTTTTTGTTTCACGCTTTATTTCTTTGGTTGCATCCAAGCCGTTCATATCCGGAAGTTGAATGTCCATTAAAATAAGATCCGGTATATTTTCAAAAGCGATTTTTATCCCATCTTCGGCAGTCAATGCTTCAAGAATCACGTATCCAGGCTTCCTTTTTTTAAATAAACCTTTTATTAGCTTAATATTCAATTCATTGTCGTCGATAATTAGTATGCTTTTTGTACCCATAAACACTTCATCCTTCAAATAATTTGTAAAGTTAAATCGGTATTGCAAATTGGAATGTCGCCCCTTGTGCTTTTCCCTTGCTTTCAACCCAAATCTTGCCCCCATGCAGTTCGACTAACTGTCTGGTCAGGGAAAGACCTAAACCAGTTCCCTGAAATTTACGGCTGGCTGAACTTTCCACCTGCTCAAATGGATTGAAAATTCGATCTAAATCTTTGCTGTCAATTCCGATACCCGTATCGGAGACACTGATTTTAATCCCATCTCTTTGAGACTTTCTATCCTTCTTACGGCCGTTCCCCTTGAATTCATAATTTTGTGCTTTTATGGTGACTTTTCCTCCGTCAGGTGTAAATTTTATGGCATTGGACAAGAGATTGTACAGTACCTGTTTTAATTTACGCTCATCGGCACAAATTTTTTCATTAATTCCATTTGCTTTTAATTGTACTGCTATTGAGTGCTTCATGGCTTTTTCTTGTATCATTACAATGCTATTTTTCAACAACTCTTTAATATATACAGTGTCAACCTGCAATTCTAATTTCCCGGCTTCAACTTTGGATAGGTCCAAGATATCATTGATAAGAGAAAGCAAATGCATACTACTTGTATGGACATCGGTTAGGTATTCTTCTTGTATTTCAGTTAACTCCCCGAAATCTTTGTCTAAGACCAGCTCCGTAAAACCGAGAATGTGGTTCATAGGCGTTCGCAGTTCATGACTCATATTGGCTAAAAACTCGCTCTTTGCTTGATTGGCAGTCTCAGACTCCTCTTTTGCCCGCAACGATTCCAGCTCAGCACGCTTTCTTTCGTTTATCTCTTTTTTTAGCTTTTCGTTGGCTTCTGATAATTCAGCAGTGCGTTTTTGAACCCGTATTTCTGAATCATCATGGGCTTTTTTAAGGGCCGCTCTAGCTTGTTGGTCCCTTTGATATGCATTGGCAATTTTTTGACTAGCCCAATTAAACATTGCTGCTAATTCACCGATTTCATCTTTGCCAAAGTTACCCAGTTTCTCTGGAAAATCGCCTTTTCCTAATGATTGTGCAGCTTGGGCCAATCTCCGGATTCTGGAACTTATTCGTCCACTAAGTAAAGCACTTAACAGTATTATGAAAAAAAGACTAACACCAGAAGCTATAAATAACGATTTTCGAGCCTCATATACAGGTGAATACAAATCCCTTTGCGACTTTACAATCACCACACACCACTTTAAATACCTTATACTCGATAATCGTGGGAAAGGAACATAAACTGCCACTTTCTTAACGGTATTTTCTTCAAAGGTTGCAGTCCCTCTCATACCTCTTATAGCTGCTTTTCCGATGACTTCATTATCAATCTGTTCAAGCAATTGGTCCGAATCAGGAGCAGCAATTACGACACCATGATCATCTAATATGAACACTTCACCGTCTGCACCTAATGAGACATTTCTTGCTACCTGCCGAATACGTTGCATATTAAATTGTCCTATCAACACTCCTAGGACGTTATCGCTTTTATCTTTAACGGGTGCGGCAACGGTCATGACAATATCAAAAGGGTTTGAAACGGCATGAACACGTGAAATATTACTTTCACCTTCAAGAGCTGATTTAAAACATGAAGTCGATTTCCAGGAACCCCGAAAAGAATGAAACACAGATGTTATGATTTCACCATCCGAATCGAGTAAAGTGATGTCCTTAAAAATTTGGTGATATTGTTGAGTTTTAACCAGCTCTGCTTGTTTTTCATTTTTGCTGGTTATCGTCGATTTCATAACAGGGTTTTCAGTTAATAGCAGAATGTTTGAAAAGCCATCATCAACTATGCGCACTACCTCTTTGCCTATCTCATTAGCCAGACTGTACAAAGTGTTGCGGGAGCTATGTTTTATAGAATCTTCGACTGTGGTAAAGGAGATTTGGCTCATCAGCAATAAGGGAACAAAGCCCACAATGAACATAAACAGCATTATTTTTATAATTAAGCGCATGCGATAGATTTCTCAAAGCTCGACAGTTTGGCTATTTTTTGCCATCAGATTGCTCCAGGCACAGGTTATATTTGGGGTAATATCACCTAAATCTTTAAAAAATTCACAGCGAGAAACAATTTTCGGAGTTGGAAAAACAGACGGTGATTGCACCACCTCCTCGTCTATGTCCGGTATGACTGCCACATTAGGAGTGACCATCCAGAGCTTCGATGCTATTGAGGCATTAACTGCGGAATATAGGATGGTGTGTTTTTCTCAATTCCATAGAATTGGGTTCTATCCTTCGTATTTTTTGCATCTTTTATATTATTTTTGGTCTTGGTTTTACATTTATTATGATTGTTAATACCCCATTCGCTTGTGGCGGGGAACTTCATTATCTATCAAGTTTGCTGAGTTAATTCGAAAATATCTGGTCACAAATCAAATAGCTCCAATTT
>CAMYLH010000219.1 GCA_947259065.1 uncultured Desulfobacterales bacterium | reverse complement strand
CGTGATGAACGCCGCCCGACCTGCGGTGCAGCTTTGCTGTGCGTAGTAGTCAGTGAAGGAAACTCCCTCCTTGGCGATACGGTCGATATTGGGCGTCTTATAGCCCATCATTCCGCGGTTGATGTAGCTGAGGTTCCAAGTACCGATATCATCCCCCATGATCACCAGAATGTTCGGTTTTCTCTGCTGTGCCGATGCAATTTCGGAGTTCGCGGCCAGCAGGCCAACAGCAATGATTGCCACCAGAACGGCAAGCAACCGCCGATGTTTTACAGTTTTCATAATCTCTCTTTCTCAGAATAGTAACGAAGTAAACACAGTTCTCAGTTCGAAGTCCCTCTCTTCGTTGTGCTCGGCGGTCTTGCCTGCAGTTTTCTAAGTTTCAAAGTGCCATGATCAAAGTTCTCTTATTCGAGAATCATCGCCACGACAGGCAACTTGTTGCAGCAACAAGTCCTTGGCTTTCTCAGGGTTTACCTTGTGGATCGGGCATCTTGACCAATAGCCAGTTCTCTCGTGTGCGGTCCTGGTAATGAACCATCGCGCCCGACTGCTGCTCTGTCACGTTGTAGAGTCCCGTTTCGATCACGACGTCTTGCTGATCGCCGATGGTGATGGCCAATCGCGCCGACTCGCGGTCGGCTCCACCTTGCACTGATAAGTTTTCGTTGTTGGTCGTGTTGGCGAATGAGCCGGCGACAATGCCTTCACGGCTGATCGCCAGTTGCAAGAACATGGTTGGATCCCCGCTCTCGGATTTGCACAAGGCAAATACGCCCAGCGGCAACCATTCCAGTTTGCCGGCCTCCTGCGCATCGACCTTTTGCCGAGACCTTTTGCCGAAGAAGCTGCGCACCAGCCGCTGCCAACTCACGCGCTTGTTTGGAATAGTCTTCGTCGACGACGACTTCTTTTTCATTCGCGTACACGCCCTGGTCGGTGTACTCATATCTCACCGGTTGGGCATAAGCAGCGCTGTGGCCGCACCAGGAAGAGACTGACGACCAATTGGCCCAGCGATAGGGCGCCGTCACTCGCCACCACGACCAAACCGGATGGTGGGTCCACATGTGGTGCTGCCAATACATCAAGGGATGATTCTCGCGGTAGTACAAATCACGAACCCGCTCGCGGACCTGCACCGCGCGCTGGACGTGGCGAGCAACGATTTCCTTCCGCACCTCGTCGCGAAGAATCTGGTCGCCGAAGCTGGGCACAATCGGTTTGTCGATGATCGGTCGGTCGCCAAGAATCGGACGGTTTCCCAAGATCGGTTTGTCACCCAAGATCGGTTTGTCACCCAGGATTGGTTTGTCACCCAGGATTGGTTTGTCACCCAGGATTGGCCGATCTCCGAGGGCGGGACGGTCGCCCAGGATTGGGCGATCCGCCGGCAACCGGCCGGCAGCAGGGCGATTCGGGCTAAGAAAATCATCCAGCCGATCGCGATCCACTGGCTCGCTAGGCCGGACGGCGCCCGGCAAGGCAGGTCGATCCATGGCGGGAAGATTGCTGCCGACGGGTCGATCACCCAGGATCGGTCGCTTCCCACCGGGAAGAATGCCTCCTCCGGGCGGATCGAGGTTGGGCGGATTAGCAATCGGTCGATCACCCAGGATCGGTCGAGAGGGACCTGGCATCGAACCGATCGATGGCCCACCTCCCAGAATCGGTCGCGACCCGCCTCCGAGAATGGGCGCCGCGGGCCTTGGAAAACTCGGCGCGATCGGTCGATTGATGATCGGCGCGGAAGGACGCATGATCGGCGCGCCACCAAAGCCGCCGCCTCCGAAGCCACCTCCGCCAAGGGCTGGACGCCCGCCACCAAAGCCGCCGCCGCCGAAACCACCGCCGCCAAAGCCTCCTCCTCCGAAACCACCGCCGCCGAGGCCACCGCCACCAAAGCCGCCTCCACCTCCGAGTAATCCACCGCCGCCGAACAATTGGGCGTGGCAGGGAGCCGCGAACGTGGCCAGCGAACCAAGTGTGATGAGTAAAGCCGCAATCGAATACTTCGTTTTCATCGATGTCTGTCCTTGTTGTTGTTCCAGGTGGTTACTTCGCCATGCGGCGAACAAGCGACACTTTCTCAGGCGACGGGAGCAATTGCCCCTGGACCTGTTGCTCAACCACTTCACTCGTAAGCTTCCCGTCGGTTTCGGGGGTCAGCACGCGCTGTTCGGACCCGACGCTGCCGTCGGGAAGCACCGCGCTGACTTTAACCCGCCAACGCTCGCCGACTCGGTGCCATACACCCTGTTGGAAACCACCTTGCGAATCAAAGCTCCAGGAACGAATCACACCGGCCGACGGATCCCAGCCGATGATTTGTCTACCGATCAGCTCATGGCCATTGCTGCCGCGAACTGTGAACGATCGCGCGATGAACCTTTGGTTGTTGATCCACTGGCCGTGAATTTCCGTGGAGCCACTCGCGTTTTCGTGCGTCCAGTCACCGAGCAACCACTCCAGCTCTTGCAGCTTTGATTCAGCGGGTGAAGTTGCAACCGCTGTCTCGTGTACGCTGTCGCGATACCACTTCTGGCCTTGCTGGACATGGACAATCAGGTACTGCGCCCGTTCCAATCCATGGCTCTCCGAAACCAACGTCGCCGTGCCTTCTTCAAGAACGGTGTCCTGAGAAACTTTTCGAAACCGTTGCTCCGCAACGCTCAACTGGAATTTCTCGTCTGTTTTCAGCAGCGTTTCGAGGGCTTCACGAATGGCGCTGCGCCCTTGAATTCGCTCCGAAGAACCCGGCACAATGTATTCAGCGGTATCGGAAAAGTGTTCGGCGCAAGCATTTAGGTCGCGACGATTGAATGCCTCTACATAGGACGCAACGCGTTTCGAGACTGCGGCGATCTCCTTGTCCGGCGACTGGGCTGACGCCAAACCGGGAAGCGCAAACATCAAAAGGAGGCTGTGGATGAAAGTTGGGTTTCTCATGGTGCGTTCTTCATGGTTGTGGTTCACCCGACTCGCTTGGATTCGCGAATCGTTTTCAGCAGTTGCGACGGCGGAGCTCCCTTGTAGGCAAAGCCTGCAATGCCAGAGTCGAGCGCAGCCTCGCGGGCCTTTTCGTGAACGCTCAACGCGATGATCAAGGGAGGCTCATCAAATAGTTCAAGGAGTGCTTGCAGGGTATCGATCCGTTTTCCCAGTACGTCCCAATCGAGTACCACCAAGTCGGGCCGCTCGGTCTTGACGGTCAACAGCAAATCCGTGATGTCAGCGACTTCGCCGGCGAGTTCAAAATCAGGCTGCGCGGCGATCAACATGCCGATCGCGGCCCGTGTCGTGCTTTCTTCCGAGGCGATCACAATTCGCATCACTGTCCGTTTCCCACCTGCCGAATCGCGTCAACGTGAACCAACCATCTCGGCGGATCTTGTTTTAGGGCGCGTCAGTGCGTAATCAATCCGACATTTGACCTATTCTGACATGGTACAGATGTACTACGAGTCGGATTCGGGCCGAAGTAACAAAGGCGGCTAAAGCCTGAACACCAGCGTTTTGTTGGTACAGCCTTTGGGCGTCTTAAGTACTGATGTCACCGGACCAAGCCACGCGCCACTGCGATCGCGGCAACTTCGGCGCGGTTGGCAGCGTCCAACTTATTGATCAGCTGACTGACGTGATGACGCACCGTGAACGGACTGCGGTGCAGTTGGCTGGCAATCTCTTTATTGCTCATGCCTTTCACCAATAGCGCGAGCACTTCGCGTTCCCGATCCGTTAGCTCGATCACCGAGTCGGCCGGATCGACCAACAGATCGTGTGCGGCCTCCTCGCAAATCGTCGTTTGGCCGGCGCAGGCCGAACGAATCGCGGCCGCCAACTCTTCCTTGCTCGCATCCTTCAACACATAGCCGATCGCGCCGACTCGCATCGCGCGACGGACGAGATCAGGATCATGAAAACTGGTCAGAATCAACACGTTGACTTCCGGACATGCCTGCTTGATTGCCGCGGTGGTCTCGATTCCGTCCAAGCCTGGCATCTTCATGTCGACTAGCAACACATCGGGTTTGACTTCTTGGCACAGTCGCACGGCGTCTTCGCCGCTGCGTGCTTCGCCGACCCAATCGAGATCGTCGAACGCCAGCATCAAAAAACGGATCCCGCCGCGCATGATCTCATTGTCCTCGACCGAAGCGACACGAATCGTCGTGAGTTCAGTTGCCATCATCGTCCCCGTTGTTTGAATGACCGTTCCAACGCAATGTGATGGTCGTGCCTCGCTTTGATTCCGAATGCACGTTCAACTCACCTGCAATGGCTGCGACCCGTTCACGCATGATTGCCAAGCCCATCCCCGCCCCGTGTGCGGCGACATCGAATCCACTTCCATCGTCGCGTATCGTCAGCGTTGCATTCGGGGCGTCACAGACCAAGCTTAGCCAAACCTTCGTCGCGTGAGCATGCCGGGAGATGTTATTGAGCGACTCTTGGGCAACCCGATAGAAGGCGATCTGAACTTCCTCGGGAAAATGCATCGTGCCATCGATTTCCAGTTCAATCGGAATTCGCGTTCTTCCGGTCATGGAATCGGCCAACTGCCGAAGGAGGGTTTCCAGGTCCTTTTCCAGCAACGTTGCAGGATGGAGCTCCAGCAGCAGCGTCCGCATCTCCGCCAGCGCGCCCCTGGTCAAATGCTTTAGTTCTTCCAGCCCGCGCATCGCCTCATCGGGTTTGCGTCGCCACACTTCTGGTAGGGCGTCGGCGATGGCTGCGGTTGAGAACAATGTCTGAGTGACGCTATCGTGTAGCTCTCCCGCGATGCGGTTGCGCTCGTCGGCCACAGCAGTTCGCAGGTCAGATTCCCTCTGCGCAAGTTTGGACGAAAGCTCTGACGTCCGCATGACTTCGCCCGCCAGGTCATAGCTGGTAAAACCGACGAGAGCTAAGAATCCAAAGGTCGAAAGATAGGGCGAGTCGAGACGGCCTGTGTCGACGAGAAACGCGTGCGTTCCGAAACAGAGCATGAACACCAAGACGGCTGAACCGAAAATGACAGCCCGCCTTCGATCCTTGCGCCGCCAGAACTGATAACAACCGGCCGCGACAAGACCGAGTATCGCCAGCATCGCCAGCTCGAAAACCAATCGCCATGGATTGTCTTCGCCGATCGCAAGCCAAATACGTTCTCCCCAGGGTAGTGTGATCTCTCGCAGACCCGTGAGCTCGGTGTACAGAAAGCTTGCCGGCGAAAAGCCGTTGACCACCATTGCGGTGACAAAGGCAGCGACAATCAGCGTCGCAACGTATTTTCCAATCCTTCCGGCGGGAGCGTACGATGCGATGAAACAAACCGCGGCGATGGCCCAGCATCCCGAGGTCGCTACATACCACCGCAGTGCGTAAGACATGACGTCGACCGAGTCGGCGCGATACATGCGAGCTTCGGCAATCGCATTGACGCCTGCGCAGGCTGCTGTGATCGCGAACAGTAAATGTGTGATCTCACGATGAGCCCGAAGCCAAACCAGCAAATGGATCACGGCAATCGTCAGAAACACGGCAAACGCCATGTACTGTGCGATTTCCACGTAGTTCATCCTCGTGACCTCGCCCGGCCGCTGATCATTCAATTCTCCCTGTGATGGTCGCGTCGGGACCAATTTAGTCCCCTTGCTGTCATCACGGCAATTTATTCCGGTCCGGTAAGACTGAACGAATCATAAGGCTGTGACGCAGCCTCGGTTTTGAGGTGTCCGATAAGCAAATTTAGTAGTCAATCAAATTTCGCAAACTGATGTTTAGTAATGCTGCAATGTTCTCTCTAAGCG
>CAMYLH010000218.1 GCA_947259065.1 uncultured Desulfobacterales bacterium | reverse complement strand
TGTGATCGAAGAACGTTTCGGCTTCAATCAAACCAGCTGGGCCACTTTCATGACCGACCTGGCGAAGGGACTCCTGTTAGCGGTCTTGCTGGGCGGACCACTATTAGCCGGAATTCTGGCGTTTTTTGTGTATGCCGGTACCAGCGCCTGGTGGTACTGCTGGATAGCGGTTACCCTATATATGCTTGGCGTCCAATTCATAGCTCCGACCTGGATCATGCCGCTATTTAATAAATTCAAACCCTTGGAAGACGGGGAGCTTAAATCCGCTATTCTTTCCTATGCCGGCTCCATTAATTTTCCGATCGAAAACGTATTTGTTATGGATGGTTCCCGACGATCCAGCAAATCCAATGCTTTTTTTAGCGGATTTGGCAAACACCGGCGTATCGTCCTTTTCGATACCTTGATAAAGCAGCATACAACCGCAGAGCTGCTTGCTGTGCTGGCCCATGAAATGGGCCATTACAAAAAAAAGCATGTTCTTCAGACTATGGTCCTCGGTATTTTGCAGACAGGGATCATGCTGTACTTTTTGTCGCTTTTTATTTCCTATCAGGGACTATTTGATGCCTTTTATATGCCGCAGAAATCCGTATACGCCGGTTTGATACTGTTTGCCATGTTGTATTCACCGCTTGATTTTTTTATCGGCATATTCATGCAGATGTTCTCGCGCAAAAACGAGACTGCAGCGGATCGATTTTCAGCAGAGACCACCCACGATCCCCAATCCATGGTGGCGGCCTTAAAAAAGCTCTCCGTCCACAACCTGACGAATCTTATGCCGCATCCCCTATACGTTTTTCTGAACTATTCTCACCCGCCGGTGTTGCAGCGGATCAGCGCGCTAGACGAAAAATCGGCTGTATCTTGATTGATGGTTTCGCATCACCGGACAATACAAATGCACGTTTTCAGGCCGACCTGCGGACCGGACGACGGAGCTAATTAAATGGCTGTGCGATTTAAGCGGATTCTGATCATCGCCGATATTGAGGGAAGCTCAGGGTGCTGGAATTACCGGGCTTCTTCATTTCTGACCCGCGAGTGGGGCCGCGCCTGTGTCGAAATGACCCGCGATGTCAATGCCGTTGTGCAAACTCTTTTTTCCTGCGGCGTCGAACAGATTCGGATAAAAGACTTCCACCGCTCCGGCTACAATCTCAGAGCTGAGATCATTCAAGGCTATAAGGATGGCCCGGTTCCGGGCATTGGTGATCCAGGTATGTCTGAAGCCATTTTTCTTCTGGGCATGCACGCGGCCTCCGGAACCGATGGTTTTTTAGCCCACACCTTGACTTCCCGCATCGCGCGGCTGGAGGTGAACGCAAAACCACTGGCCGAAATTGAACTCTTTTCCTCCGCCCTGGCACCCTTCGGTTTGAAGCCGCTTTTCTTTTCGGGCTGTCCCGTGGCCTGTGAGCAGGCAGCCGCGACCATTGAAAATATAGCCGTTTATCCGATAGATAAAACGATGGACCGGCAGCAGTTTGATGTCGAAATGTGGCGGTCCGGCCTTGCAAAAGCAGCAGCGGCTGCCCTTGAAAACGCTCTCGTTGATCCTTACCGGCCGGTAGGACCCTTTCGAGTTCTGGTGAAAATGCGTGATGGCGAGGCCGCTGCGAAAAAAATCGCTAACCGCTGGAAACTGGATTGCCGGCAGGATGAGATTTTATTCAATGCCGATGACATGCGGGAGTTGTTCATGCTCTTGATTCGGATCTGCTACCTCACCCCGCTGGTGGAAAAGACACTGCCGTTTGGTCTTGCGGCGTATAACCTACGGGGGCGGTTCGGACTTGCCTGGATTCGCCGGCAGATTCGAGATTATGTCTAATATGAGGATTCCCACATTCCGTTACATTGAATTCGATTTTTCTTTTTGAGAGAGGGATGGGGTTTCGAGGTGTCAGGTTTCAGTGTTCAGGTGTCAGGGACAACATTTCGGGGCCTCTTATGAAACTACATCTAAAATAACAGTTTTGCCACTAAGGCACAAAGTCACGAAGTGAAGATATGTGTTTTAATTCATTAGATCTATTCTGGGTAGAGAACCTATCCATTTAACTGTAATCTTAGTGTCTTGGTGTCTTTGTGGCTGAACAGATAACATCAAAGTTTCTTTTCCGATTAGGCTGGACGCTTGCGGCCAGCGGCGGCGCTCGTATGAAACTACACCAGAATGGCACGGTTTCTTGATAATTAACCTGGTCGCTTTGGCATACGTGCTAAACAGCGAACCGCAGAATATCGAATAACGAATATCGAATGTCGAAGGATGGAATCGTTTTTATTAACGGCAAAATTGAAATATTAATTTGAGCCAATTCTCTAAAACAGTTGCAATTGCCCGCCCTTTGGTTTTTTTGCCCGCGAGGGCGCCAAATCCTGCCAATCACCCTCAAAATTTTCCTGGGGAACATCCGAGTACATCACTTCCATTGTGTGATCATCAATCCGTTTGATGTTTTCCAGAGGATTAAAAAAGAGCTCAACCTCCTGCCGGGTCACTACCGGGCATTTATAATGCTTGTTGACATATTTGAGGTTGCCCTTTTCCTCAGATCGCTTTTGAACAAACTCGAGATGGTTTTGGATCCGGTGATGGATTCGATCGTTAGAAGCATGAATCACCGAATCTTTTATGGAAAAAATTTCATCCTGAAAGTCGGTTTCAATTTCAAAACCGATGCTGTTTCTACCTGTTGCCATGGCCGCGAACATGGTGGTTCCGGTCCCCAGAAACGGATCCACCACCGTGTCTCCTTTTGCTGAATACATATTTATCAGACGGTAAGACAGCTCAAAAGGAAAGGCCGCGCTTCTCAACCGGGCAGCGTTATTTTTCATTTTCTGGGTGGTTCCGATTAAACCAAACCACACATCCGAAAACCAGTGGTTTCTTTCTTCCCAGAAGAAGGCGCCTTCCCGCCGGATTTGTTTTTTCCGAGGTGTGCTAAATTCTCTTTTAGAGCCTTTTCGCAGGATAAGAATATATTCATGCTCCAGGGTTACATAAGCCCCGGCCGGCAGCATCCCCGATCCCATAAATTTGTTCGGTGCGTTGGTTGGTTTGCGCCACAATATCAGGGGCAGGGCGCTGAAGCCGGTTTTTATCATCGCAGACAGGATTCTGGCGTGATTGGGATACAATTTAAAATCTTCGTCAATGGTCCGGACGGCATCGCCGATGTTGATGCAGGCAATGCCGCCGTTTATCAATATTCGATGAATTTCCTGCCAGACCGGGTCAAGCTCCCGGTGCATCAATTCAAAGGCCTCTAATCCTTTTTCATGTTTTAAGGCCTTGGCAATTTCCTTACTATGGCGCCTGAACATGTCATCCCACATTTCTATCATGGGATAAGGCGGTGAAGTGACCACCAGATGGGCACTTGAGGAGGGGATAGAATTCATTTTTTTAGAATTTTTAAAAAATACTTTGTGTTTTGTTTTCATATTTATTCGAATAAGTTATATGTTTTTATTAAAGTTAAAAATAAATATTTCGGCACCAATCCAGCAAGACGCGAAACTCAATTTTAAAAAATCAGCGGCCACCAGCAGAACTGGCCCCGGCCCCTTCCAGGGGCCATCCTGTGCGCCCCCAGCTGTGCTGGTGGTCGCTGATTGAAGTTTACCCTTGGTGTCCTTATGCCTTTGTGTCAATCAGCGGCGGTTTATTCGGGTTAGGGTGATATTTCACATATTCTGCCGATAGTCAATTATTCCTTTTCATTTTCGGAAAGGATGATTATAAGAAGAACCATAACGAAATGGTTTTGAGAGAACATCCATTTTCTGCTTTCCCAGGGAGTGAATCATTATGAAAAAACTAACCGTTGAAGATTTGGATTTGCAAGGCAAGCGCGTCCTCATGCGTGTTGATTTTAATGTGCCGCTGGAGGGCCGAGAGGTTGTCAACGACAAACGTATTCGGGCCGCCCTGCCGACCATCAGATATGTTGTGGGAAAAGGTGGAAAGCTGGTCCTGATGTCGCATCTCGGCCGGCCGAAAGGGTCTAGGGTTGCCGAGATGTCCTTGAAACCTTGCGTGGCCGTGTTAAGCCGACTGTTGGGCAAAGACATCGCCTTCGTCGCCGACTGCATTGGAGAGGCTGTTGAAACGGCAGTCAATGGGCTGAATAATGGGGATGTTTTGCTCCTGGAAAATCTTCGCTATTACACGGAAGAAACGGACAATGATGCCGAGTTTGCCGCTAAACTTGCCAAATTCGGTGATCTTTATGTCAACGATGCTTTCGGAACCGCCCATCGGGCCCATGCCTCCACCGAAGGCGTGACACGCTTTTTCAAACAGTGTGCCGCCGGATATCTCATGGTAAAGGAGCTCGACTATCTTGGCAGGGTCATGGAAAATCCCGCCAGGCCGTTTGTTGCCATTCTCGGCGGTGCCAAAATATCCGGTAAAATCGATGTCCTCTCCAACCTGCTGCCCAAGGTCGATAAGGTGATTATCGGCGGCGGTATGGCCTACACTTTTTTTAAAGCCCGGGGTTTTGAAATCGGCAGATCTCTGCTCGAAGAGGATAAGGTGGCATATGCCCAAGACATTTTGGCACAGGCCGGCGATAAGCTTGTTTTGCCTGTTGACTGCATGGTCACCGATTTTTTCGATTTTAAGGCACGTAAGATAGGCACGCTCAAGGAAGTCAGTGTAGATGCCATACCGATTGATTGGGAAAGCCTTGATATCGGCAGCAAAACCATTGACGCATTTCGTTCTGTGCTCGAAAATGCCAGAACCGTTATCTGGAACGGTCCTATGGGTGTGTTTGAAATAGATGAAACCGCCCGCGGAACTTATGCCATTGCCGATCTATTGTCCCAGGTGACCGCCAAAGGAGCCATCACCGTGATCGGTGGCGGTGATTCGGCATCTGCCGTCAATAAAGCCGGGGTGGCCGATAAGGTGTCGCATGTCTCCACCGGCGGCGGAGCGTCGCTGGAATTTATCGAAGGTAAAACCCTGCCGGGAGTGGCGGCCTTAACCGATAAATAGTGTGAAAAAATGACACGGATGAACTCGACCCCGAGGCATCGAAAAGAATGAACAGTAATCAAAATAAAAACGAATGCTTGTGAACAATTCCGGGATTGGATGTTAAATAAAAGCCGCAGAGCAAAGCTGTCCATCGATAACGATTCTTAATGGTCTCAGACAGCATCCACTTTCGGTGGCGATCATCCACACCGCTATCATTAAAGGCTTGCGCTGGAAACTCCCCGAGCATTCGCATATTAGAACTTAAAAAAGGTTAAAGGTTAACCCGCTTTTGGCTCATCAGAAGCTGTACCTAGAGTAATCGTTTCAATCTGATCGACAACATCAAAATGTTTATCTCTGGTCAATAGCGTGCCACCCACTTCCATGCTGCTTGCCGCTATCCAGACATCATTGATCGGGATTTTAGTCCCTTTTTTCTCCAACGATAAGTAAATGGCAGCATATTTTCTGGCGACATCTGTGTTCACATTTATCACGTCAACATTTAAAATATCTATAAATTGCCGAAGCTTCTTTTCATTAAATGCTTGACGTTTGCCCTTCATGAACCCGAAATGGAGTTCTCCGAGCACAACAGAGGGAAGGTAAATCTGTTCACCATGGGTTGCCATAAGATCCACGGTCTCAGGCACGCCTTCAGCATAGTCGCTGTAAGCATTGGTATCCAGCACGAGTTTCAAGACCAATCACCCTCATTGATTTGATTAAACACTTCCACAGATGTTCTCAGCTCCTTTGCCTCTTCAGGGGTCAGCCAGCCAGCCAGCTCTCGAATCATTTTTTTACGATTTTTTACCAGACCCAGTTTTTCATCAATGGCTTCGATGATAAAGGCAGATTTTGTTTTTCCGGCCCTCTTGGATGCCATTTTAATCATATTTTCTTTTTCAGGGGTAATTCTCAGACTCAACGGCATATTCAGCTCACCTTCCTTTTTGATTTTCGTATCGCATTTTTAAAAAAGTATCGCATATATGATCAAAAGTCAACAGTGGAAAGGTTTACCATTTCTGGCAAACCTTTTTTAAATCGTCATCAAACCTGTATAATATAGTACAATCCTATGGGGCAAAGAGTAAAAGAGACAATCGTGGATA
>CAMYLH010000217.1 GCA_947259065.1 uncultured Desulfobacterales bacterium | reverse complement strand
ATAATAAATTGCTGCACGTGTATGTTCATGGGTTCAAAGGTTCAGGGTTCACCGTTCTGGGTTATTTTATGGAAAGTACACAGGTCAAAGCTCAAGGCTGGGGGATTATGTAAACCATAACCAGGTACCTGTAACTGTGAACTCAGAACTTTTGAACCTCTGAACCTTGAACCTCTGAACCCATCACGTTTCCTTGACCTTAATCAGTCCTTTGTAGACCGAACCCTCCTGGCCGTCTATGCTGATATGATCGCCGGATTTTACAATTACCTGGTTGAGCGTGCACTCTTTACGCCACTCATCGCATGAAAGGTCTGCGCATCCCACGACACAGGTTTTGCCGAGCCGGTGCGCCACTACGGCGGCGTGGGATGTCAATCCACCGCGGGCCGTCAGCAATCCGTCGGCGGCATGAATTTCGCGAATATCATCCGGCACGGTATCGGCCCGGGCAAGGATTAAATCAGTATCGGGTTCAAGAAGCCGCCATTTATCAATTTCTTTGAGGCTGAAAAGCAGCCGTCCGCTCATGGCACCGCCGCTCACCCCGATTCCATGGCCTAGGTAATCGGCTTTGCTCTGTTCCGTGAAGTCAAAGGTCATCACTTTCTTGCGCTCCCGGATGGCCATGTTACGGGTCTGCAGTAGATATAATTCTTCAATGCCGGGGCCTTCAAAGGTAAATTCCAGTTCCTGTGGGCTCCAACTTTTATTGTCGATCAAATCATGGGCCCAGTCTTTTAACGCTTTGTAGATCTCGGGGAAATGGGTTTCGAGGGTAATGTCGGTTTCCCGCATCTCGATTTCCTGCTGAAAAAGCGAAATGGGATTTGTATTGACCAATCCGGAAACGACATCCTCGCCCTGATTTCCAATAGTGAAGTCTCCCCACAGTTTTAACGTATCCCCGGACCATCTGGGATTGTGGGTAAAAATCACACCGGAACCGGAGTTGCGGGAAATATTACCATATACCATGGCCTGCACGGTAACGGCGGTTCCCCAGTCGTCTGAAATTCCCATTATTTTGCGGTAGGTTTTGGCTTTGGGGGATTCCCAGGAATCCAGGACTGTCTTAATAGCAAGGTAAAGTTGCTCGTAAGGTGCCTCTAATACTTCAATGCCCGATGATCTGATCATTTCCCAGTATGTCAAAGCGACCTTTTTCATCTGTTTGCCGCTAAATTTTCTTTTATAGGAAACGCCCAGCTTTTTCTTCCAGTCCCTGATGACCGCATCGAAATCATCGCGCTGCAATCCAAAAGCCATTCCATAACATTGTAAATACCTGCGAAAATTGTCCCAGGCAAACCAGGCGTTGCCGGTTTTTATAGCAATACCCTCAGCAATTTCCTTGTTATTCCCGACATCCAGCAGCGTATCCATCATGCCGGGCTGGGAAATCGCTGAGCCGCTGCGCACGGATAAAAGCAGCGGATTTCGAGGATCACCGAAGGTTTTACCGGTTGCTTTTTCCAAGTCGGACATATTCCGTACGACCTGATCCCTGAAATTTTCGGTGGCCGGGGGATAGCTGTCGATGATTTCACGGCAGCGAAAGACTTCGGTGGTAATGATAAACCCGGGCGGAACTGGATAGCCGAAGTTTTTCAATTGCACCATGTTGACACCCTTATTGCCGAGCTGGATAATACCGGCAACGCGGTTCCGGGCGGAATCAATCGAAGTCATCGCATTTTTTGGATCATAACGCAGTAATTTGTGCAGTTTGTCCGCCGGCAGTTTATAGGACTGCTGGAAAAGGGTGGTCAGAATTCTGCTTAAAAACAAATCCAGCTGCTGAAGTCCCAGAGAAAGTGCAATTTGCTCGCGGAAAAATATTTCAGAAATCCGATGCTGCAGTTTTTCGCGATCTTCCAGGTATTGTTGGGGAAGAAATTTTGGCAGAATGCGGTCAAGTGAAATTTGAGATAGAATTCGGTTCAGGCTCTGGCCGTGAATATTATGGAAATAATCATGGATTATGTTTTTCACCGCCTGGGCGAAGCCTTTAAAGATATCCAGATACTGGGTTTGAGTGAACCCTCTCACCTCTAAAGAATGCGCTAAAAATTCCAGCTGGCGCTCAAATTCAACCGATGCGATTCCATCCAGTTTCAAGGCTTTGTCGAGCAGTCTTAGCAGGCTGTAGATCTGGTAAAAGGTGGCTTTTGTAATCAAACTAAGATCGATATCCCGGATAAGCTCCTCGAACAATACATTGACCAGGGTCTCAAAACGAAACATAAGCCCCAGACAATCAAATTTCATTTCATGGTAACTGCCATACATAGAGGGAATATCAATTGTGATATGCCTTTTTTTATAAATATTTTCTTTGATTTCATAGGATTGATCGGACGAGATGACCTTTTTCAGCTTTTCCATATAATCCAGCAGCATGAACAGCTTCCTGGTTAAATCAGGCTCGGCTAAAGCCTGCTCCGCACGGTTAAAATCCGGCAAGGCTTCGGTCCTCAGCTGCGCGATATACCCGCCAAGCTCGATGTAATCAAAGCTGTATTTTTGATGAAGCAATTTGTAGAGGGCAATGAACAGCTCAACTCGCCGCCGATCGAGGGCGGGAGCATCCGCAACCTCCTCAACCAGATTTTTTATTTCTTCTTCAGAAAAGTTCAGTAAATCATCCGGAATACTGATGTCCTGTTCCACAAAATGAGAGAAAACCTTGTTGACGCCATCAATAAATTGGCCACGGGTATCAATTTCATTGTAGATCAACGACGGAACATACGATTCCAGACTGGTTTTATCTCGGGTCTGCCAGAAGTGCAGGATTGCCCGCATAAAAGGAACGATCCGGTTGCTGCTTTCAACATGACTTTGTTTTCTTAAGAAATGAATGAGTTTATCCCTGCGATGGGTGCTTTCATCAATATTGGTAGATATTTCCCTTAACTTTCCCTCAGCGCCGATATCGTTAAAAAATGCCGGAAAGAGCCTTGTGAGCTGTTTGGCAAGATTATACACTGGGCCGATTCGGCTGTTTAAAAACCGGGTGATGTCACGGGGAAAAACATCGATGTCTTTAATGAAAACACCACATAGAGAGAGGTGAATAATCAGTCCCGAGAGAAGCCGGGTGGACCACTTCGGGTTGACCTCGATCAGCTCAAGCCATGTCCTGATATTCAAGATATGGGCGCTGTTAACCTTGATTTTCCTATCATCGTCAACCCCTTGCGGCATCGGTGCCTGGAACCCCAGATCAATGACGGAGTCGATAAAAAAATTAACAAGATCGATTTCGTCGGTATTATATACACCTTTTCCCATGTTCAGTACACAATTCAACGTAGTGGCCTGGTACATTCGGGATTGCTTTTTTAAGATGGCAAAGGTCTTGCGGATCAGCGACTCTATATTGTGGAAATTTTCATTCTCGATGATCCAGGTAAGGGTCTGGTTAATGTCCCGCAAGGTTTCCTCGTAGATGAGAGATAACCCGTCAAGATTCATAATACGAAAGAGAAAAATTAATTTAAAATGGTGGCCCAGTCCTTTTTTATCTTTAATTTGAAGAAACTGACGGGGGAGTTGTCTATAGGCCTCCACAATCTGTCCGAAACCGGGAAGCTCAAGCAGATGGGTTAAAACCGCTTCAGACTCGATATCTTTGTCCCGGATGTTCAACTCCAGCTGACTCCGCCAGTCTTTCAGCCGGCGATGAGATATGGATTTGAAAAATTCATCGAAGCGGTAATTTGGATCAATTTCAACAGCCTCTTTTTCGAACCAGTTTTGAGGGTCGGCCTTATTGAGCCAATAATCGTAGGTATAGTTTAAATATTTAATCAGCAAGAGATTAAGGGCCTTAAAATCGGTGCAGGACTCCGGAGAACTTTTCAAATAAGTCTCCGCCAGTTTATTGATCGAGTAATAGCTCCTCACAAAATTGGAAAATAACTCGTCGGGGAAATTGTAAATCTGGTTAAAGGTTTCATCAATAACTGCTTGAAATTTATTGAAATTTTTATTCGATTCTTTTATGGTTTTCTGTATAAACAACAATATGTTATCAACGGAATCCCCTTTCACTTCGGCATCTTCGCAAGATTCAGCGGCATTAATAAAAATTGTAATTAGCAATTTTGCCGCTTCCGGTCCCCGGGGATGGCCTTTGAGAAGGTGAAAATATTCCAGTGAATATTTTCGTGCTTCTGCGACAATGAACCTCCAGTTTTTATAAGGATGGGAAAGCTCTTCTAAAAAGGTATTTAATCCCTCCGTTAAGCCGTAATATTTGGACATTACTTCCTGGAGAACGGAATACTTCGCATCTATGATAACGTCAACGTGGTAATCAGCTATGTTGACCTCGAGGGCTTTGGATTTTACTGTCAAAAGAAATATCTCCTGAATAGTTCGGGGAAATTATATCGGTTAGACCAAGAACCGATCAGTTTAGGTTAAATAGTCACCACCGCACAGTTACATGTCAAGAATATCAAAGCTGATGCCAGTTTTCAAGGCAGATATTAGGGGAGGGGACACAGGGTAATGTCAAAGTAAATTCTAAAGCACTTGTATCAGAAGGCTTTATAAGGCAATAAAATCTCAAATCTCAAGCACCAAATTACAAATAAATCTCAAATTTCAACTTTCAATGACCAAAACATTCACCACAATTGTATCGCATCGCGAACCCAGGTCTGCCGGTTATGATTCCATTGGTCACAATTGTATTGGACGTTCGATGTTCAGTCTGTCTGACGTTCTACTTTTATCTTTCAAAGTCCTACCGTGCAAGCGCCATCAACCGGTACACCACCATTCCGGCAAGCCACGCTATATCTTCCGGCGAAAGGATTTGACCGATGGTGCTGTCAAATAGTATGTTGGCTTCCGCCGGGAATTCCTCGTCACCTGTCCATAGAATCAGCTGTAGCGGCACTGCCGGTAGCACCTTGAATTCAAAGGCCGCATCTCCGCTTTCAATTTCTTTCGCATGAAGTTTCCCGGCAGCCCCGGAGAAACCGGATAAATTTTGGCCGAATACCTTCTTTAAGGGCTCAACGGCCCGTTTGATAAATGCGCCGAAGTAAAATGCGCCTCCGGGGATCTCGCGGTAAGATACCCAGTGGCCGGTTGCATCCGGTATCTCGGTTGCCTGCATGTAATGCAAGATTAAGACCTGTTCCTGAAGCGGTATCTCTTTTTCCCGATCGGTTGTATCTTCAAACTCAAATCGAGGAAAACCAACCTGATAGATTCGGTCGAGAAAAGGGACGCGAAAGGTTTCTGCATCCGGTGACTCGAAGCCGGAGCGCTTTAAGATGGTCTCGAAAGGCTCCTGGGAGAGTGTTTCGACGGCAAGATTTCTGGCGTTGATATAATCGTCAATGCGGGGCATATTTTGTGTTCCGTGTTGCGAGTTGCGGGTTATGGGTTGCGAGTTGTAGGTTGCATGTTGTGGGTTGCACATTGCGAACTGAGGGTTTGGAATTGATTTTAGCATGTACGCTGGATGTGAAGAGAAAAGCCCTGCTCCAAAGGAGAAGGGCCTTTTTTGTCATAGCAGAACCGATACGCTCGAAATATTACGTTGAGCTACAACCAACAACTTGCAACTTACAACCTGCAATCCCGTTTTACAGTTCAAGCCATGAATCGGAATACAGCGACCTGCCAAGAATAACATTTACGGTTTTAACGTAATCCTGCATCTCCTTGGACAGTGAACTCATCTCCGGGGCATTCTCATCCATGACGCTGTAAATCAGATCCACGACATCCTGGCGCTGTCCCTTGGCAATCGCTATGAGTTGATCATCAAGTGGATCGGCTATCACAGAATGCATGCCGTATCTTTGAAGCATTACCATATAAGTTTGGTTGAGAATGGGGCGCAGGTTATCCGGCGGCCCGTTGGAGATATTGGAAAGTCCGCAGGTACTTTTTGCCCCCGGAGAAATCTCCTGCAGCATTTCCATAAATGCCATCAGGCTCATAAGCTGTGGTTGTTGAATGTTGACCGGCGTAACGATGCCGTCTACCCAGATCTTTTCATTGGGAATTCCGGCTTCATTAGCAAAATACAGAAGCTCGACACACAGCGCCGCACGCTCATTCTCATCTCGTGGCAACCCTTCCGGGCCCCACATCAAAGCGATAAAATCGGCATTATGTTCCACAGCGAGCGGAACCATGGGTTCATAGCGCTCCGGGCGTACCATGATGGAATTGATCAGCGGGGGTTGGGGCGTATCCTTGTAAACTTTGAGCGCCGCTGCGATGGCATCGATATTGGACGTATCCAATGCTAGTGGAATATCCATTCCTTTTTCCCGCTGAAAAAGGGCCTCCTCCTGGATCGGCTTGGGATCACGCTGCTTATACGCTGCGCCGATCTTTTTGGATATCACGTTTAAGCTTTCACCTATGAGTAACATATAACAACCTCCCTATGGTTTTTTTACTTCGTCTTGAGGAATCCGGGAAGATGAGCGGCTTCTCTGGGACCGACTGTTATCTTCCAGTCAGGAAGTTCTTCTTCCACATCTCCGGCAATCGCAGCGGCATATCCGGGAATGATGAGTTCCCGATTCTTGGTCTTGTCTGCGATACCGCATTTTTTCACAAACATCCCCACCTCATCACCGGCGAATTTGCCGGCCGCCCAGGCGGTCATAACGGAAAGCCCTTCGGAATCTTTGATCAGCAGCCAGGAAGGAACCCGACTGCCTTCTACCTCACCGGAAACGATAAAATAGGTCAGGGCAAAGTTCGTCGTTACCATCACAGGAGAGTTTTCATCCGGATTATTAATCTCGTAAATACCTTCGGTGACCGTCATCGGCCGTTGCGGATCGGTATAAATATTCAATCGTTCGAGCAATAGCGGAAATAAACTTTCACCGCTAAAATCTGAAAGAACTACAATCCCACCATATTTGGCAATGAAAGTTCCCGCGATTAATGTTTCCATATCAAGGTTCGATGCCATTTCACAGGGGAAGGCAATCGTCGGGAAACCCAACGCCCGGTTTCCATCTTTCAGTGCTGCGCGTCTTAACGCGATCTGGTCTTGATGGGATTGTTTTATCTCCCTGGCACCGGAATCAAGCACCAAGTCTTTTAGACCCTGTTCGGTGAGTTTTTCAATCAGCGGGATGAGGGCTTCGACCGAGTCGGCTTTTACCGCCAAAGGCAAGGCATTGTCTTTGGCGAGAGCGCCGTACTCATCGAGGTTTGCCTCCGTCGCCGCATACATCAATGGTTTTTTAAATCCGCAGACCTCGATGCCGGCTTTCATAACAGCCGGATCTTCCGTCATTAATACCAGATTGAATTCAGAGGTTTCAGCAATTTTTTTGGCTGTGCGGGCAAATGCCTCCTTGTCCCCGCCGGCATCCTTCAGCACGATTAATTCGGGTCTGAGATTCAGGCCGACCCTTTCAAATTGAAAGGCATTCCAGGTCTTGAGTTTGGTCTCAAGATCTGCGTCGGCGATGTCGGACCCCACCGTGGCCGCCAGCAGGGTAGGGTTATAAAAAGTTTTCTCATGCCGGTACTGAACGGTTTCACCACCGGTGGCGGCCGCCCGTACGCCTTTTCCAATGGCGACCGGACGGATCGGCGGGGCCGAGGCTTCCGACAGCTTTTCTCTGGCTTCATCCGACACATAAGGGCAGTTGTCCAGTTCCGCCTTTCCGGAAGCAAGGTTCATGGCAAAGGCCAGGCAGGTAGGAACACCGCATTCCTTGCAGTTGGTTTTCGGCAGGAGTTTAAATATCTGTATACCGGTTAATGCCATTTTTTTCTCCTTAAAATATCGAGTTACGCGTTTCGCGTTGCGGGTTTCGGGTTACGAGTTTCGGGCAAAAAGAGCATAGAGCAAAGGGCATAGCGCATAGAGTAAAACATCGCTCATGGCAGAAGACAGATTACGGATGCCGGGAATCAGATGTTTACCGTCCTCTGTTCTCTGTCTTCTGTCCTCTGACCTCTGTCATCTGTTTTTTATCCGATAATCGGATCCATATCCAGGGCCGGATGTTTTTTCTCCTGCAGGAAGGGTAAAATTTCTTCCTCGGTGATGCCGACAGTTTCATCGGCAATCCGATCAATCAAGTCGGGAATTCCGAGTTCTTTACCCCGCTTAATGATTCGCTCCTTGATCTCTTCTTTGAGAATTTTAGGCATCCAGACCATCCGAGCAAGCCCGCCGTCACCGACAATGAACTTGCCCTGGGTGATGTTGAACTTGGAATGGCCGACGAAACCCGGCGAAGAGGCGCCACCGCCCATGACACCGGCCAGAGTGGTGAATTTCATCCCGCAGGGGGTTTCGCCCATGTAATCCCGGTTGACCGTCATTACCCCGTTGCAGGACGGCAGCATG
>CAMYLH010000216.1 GCA_947259065.1 uncultured Desulfobacterales bacterium | reverse complement strand
AAGTATAATTAACCTGTCCCTTTATTTGTCCCCCACTGCCTGCTTTGGCTTATCCTTTGATACCTGAATGCGAAGGTTTTTCCCCACCAGGCCTGTCATTGGATAGTCAATGGCCAGCCCGGCGTCGACATGCTCCTGCGGGATTTCTATTGCCGCTCTGAAGATCTCAATAAAGTCAAACGTTGACCGCGTTGAAATGGCGATGCCATCCAGTTGCCGTCCTTTGACCCCAAAGTAAACAGGGAGGACAATATCTTCCGATTCCTCCGTCGGCATTTGAAGTTCTAGCAACGTAAGATAATCGCGTACTTTTTCAGAGTAATCGGGAGCATAACCGGCAATCAAGATGTCGAAAGGTACCTCTTTTCTTGGATCCTCAACCCACTCTAAAACACCCGCTCGATCCAATTCGATGTTTAGTTCAACAAAGTTTTGGAATCGTTGATTATAGTGGCATTTAGTTCCGTACCCATTAATTCACCAATCCAATACACTCGCCATTACGCCATTACTCTCTCCGAGGCGTAGGTTTTAGAAGCCGGAGGCTATCATTCAATCAGTTCGTTTTCACCCGGCGGCATACCTTCTTTGCGGGCGATCCATCGCGCCATTGGATTGGCGGATATACCATGGGCGAGGAGGCTCAAGCCTACCGTACAGGCCACAATGATTGATATGTAGCGGCCATCTGGCAGATTCTCGTTAAGCACGATGATAGCAAACACGATGCTGGCCAGGCCACGGGGACCAAACCAACCCAGAAACAACTTTCCGGCGATGCTCTCTCTCGTGCCTGCCAATGACAGAAATATCGGCAACACCCGAATTACGGTCAGACTGAGTAGTGCATATAATAAAATTTCCCAGGTGAAGTAATGTGCATTCTGTCCTATTACTGCTGTTCCAAAGATCATCCAGGCCAACATGGCCATGGCTTCGCCGATTCCTTCACCCGGCATCACCAGCTTGTGTGTATCGTCTTTGGCAATGATCCCGAAAAGCATACCGCCCGTGAACGCAGCGATATATCCACTCCCGTGGAGACTCTGAGCAATGGAGAAGCAAGCAATGGCCAGGGCCGGGACAGAGAGCTGTACCCAGATCTTACTGACCCACCCTTTATCTGCATACCTTTTCAGAAGCCAGGCGCCGCCGCCAGCCACAGAGAGGCCTACCATCGCACCGATGCCGAGTTCTTCAATCACCAGTTTCAAAGGGTCCGGTCCGGAAACGCCGTCTCCACCACCATGGGCCAGCGCAATGAACACCAGCAGTATGGGAACGCACAGCCCGTCATTGAGGCCACTCTCAGAATTCAGCCCTTCACGAAGGCGCGAGGGTACATCTTTGTTCGTGATCACCGCCTTTCCAAGGGCCGCATCGGTAGCCGCAAGCATCGTTCCCAAGATAGCGGCCTCGAACATTGAAATGTTGTCGAACAGAACAAATGCGACACCAAATCCCAATGCGATTGCGCCCGGAAGACCGAGTACCAGCATGCGCGCCGGAACCTTGAAGTGTTTTCGGAGTGTGGTCGTGTCAGAGTTGGCCGCATCAATGAAAAGAACCAGAGCCAGGGTTAAATCCACCAAGACTCTGAACTCGACCTGACTTACATCGGCCTTGAACCAGCCCATTCCCAATGGGCCCAGCAACAACCCGGCAAGCACGAATATGATCGGTCCGGAAATCCGCAACTTCTCGACCCGCCCTGAAATGACGCTGTAGCAGAAAGTAAATATGGCCAAAATGGCAAGTTCTTCATACATGCAATGTCCTCCTGTCGGTCTGTTCAGTTATCTTCATTGAGCCAAAGGTTAGGGTTTCACAGATTAAAAGGGTTCAGGTGTCAGTGTCCAGGTTTCAGGAATTGTTTCTCTCTGACACCTGACACCCGAAACCTCTCTCCTTCTACTTCATCAACTCAAAGTCATTAAGCACCCATGTCTTTTCGATATAGCCTTCAAGAGGGCCGTAGAATCGAAAAACCACGAAAAAGCCCTTGTTGGGATTGGTGGGCACCCAGTTCTTTTCCTTGCCGTTGAGCGCCTTGGGGCCGAAGTAGACATCTACCGAACCATCTGCATTGACTAAAGGATTATCCAGACTGCCGACAGATTTGTTCACATTGCCACCCACATCCAGCAGGCTGCGAGTGGTCGGGTCGTAGACCGAAATCGCCCAGAATCGCTTGACGGGGGGGTTGGCCGGCACACGTAATCTGTATCGCTTACCGCCATCCAAATACTCACCCTTGTTGTCCCGAAATGCCGTTAAATAGGCGGTACCCTGGCCCGGAGTCGTAGAAACCAGGTTGGGGGACACCACGATGGCCTGGTAATGCCACAGGGTTCTGGCATCAATGTCATTGACACCGTCACGTTCAAAGGTGGTGTTGTGCAGGAACATCTTTTCCCAGCGCCGGTTGGGCCAGTAGAGAATATCCGGATCCCGGGATGCGTACAGAATCGCACGCGACAATGTTACATCACACCCCCTTATCTTCGCGAAAACAGATGGCCAACGACAACGCCGGTGGTGAATGCGGCCAGCAAGGCCAGCGCCGGATGCTCCCGCGTCGTATCCTCAAGCTGTTTCACGGCACTTGCCAACTGGTCGGCGAAATGCTGAACGTCCGATTCGAGCACTTTCGCTTCACCGGCCGATTCCTGTTCCGCCTGCGTCTCAGTGATGTTCTGATTTTCCTCTGATCCTGATAGATGCTCAGCTCCAGGTTCTTCGGCCGAGGGGCGCCGTTTGCGCTCGGCCCTCAGTTTGGCAGCATCGCTTTGCATGCGCTTAAGCTCCTCAACATCACGCTTTGAATGGGTCATCCGATCCTACTCCTTTTATCATCGTCTGTTGATTTATCCCTGCTTGTTAATTAGAGGGAGGGGCTTCAACCTTCTGGTCGTCCGGGTTCAGCCAATCGGCAAACACGCGACTGTAGATTGCTAAAACAGTCATAAAAAGCGCGGCGACGATCGGTCCGAGAACAAGGCCGGATGCACCAAACAGCGCCAGACCGCCGAGCGTGCTGAGAAGGATCAGCAGGTCCGGCATTTGTGTATCCCGACCAACGAGTATGGGTCTGAGGAAGTTGTCAATGGTCCCCACGACCCCGGCTGACCATACCAGCAAACCGAGACCGGTGAGCGTCTTACCGGACATCAGCAAATAAACTACGGCAGGGGCCCAGACCAATGTGGCCCCGATACCGGGGAGAATCGATAACACGGCCATGACCGCACCCCAGAACACGGCAGCTTCGATTCCAGCCACGGCGAAGCCCAATCCACCGACCGCTCCCTGGATCATGCCGATGATCAACGTACCTTTTACCGTCGCGCGGCTGACCGACAGGCCGACCTCGATCATTTTCTCATTGTCATCGTGCGACAACGGCACATAGGCCAAGATCTGTCGGATCAACGACGGACCGTGGATCAGAAAAAAAAACATTGCGTACAGCATAACGAACAGGTTCAAAAAGAACGCGAACGTGCCCTGCGAGAGCCTGGCCAGGCTCGCCGCCAGGTATACGCCGGTCTTGCCGGCCAACTCGGCAAGCTTGGCCGTGATGTCGTCGCGGTAGGGTTGGAGTTTGTCTGCAAACGGGATCCAACTCGGCAGTTCACGGTCATTTAAGGCCGGATCGTCAAGGCTTTGCTCGATCAGCGGTTTGACCGCGTCAGCCACTTCGATGGCCTGTTCGGCGACGAGGCCGAGCAGGAACATCAATGGCACGAGGATCGCAACCAACGAGATCACCAGGGTCATCAGAGAGGCCATGGTCTTGCGCCCCCTCAACTTCTGTTGCAGCCAGCAGTAAATCGGGTAAACGATACCGCTGAACACCGCGGCCAGAAGCAGCGCCTCGATAAAGCCGCCGATGATCGCCAGAAACACGATCGCATAGGCGAGCGTCATCACCAGCACGAATCCTTTTCGAAATCTCTCTTTGGGGTTGACTGTCGTCTTCATTGTTGCGCTCCTCAAAATGACGGATAGAAACAAGTTTCAAGGGCTTCAGGAAAAAAATCTGTTCCTGGTTCTGTGTTCTGGGCTCAAGGTTGATGGATCAAAATCGATTTGGTTATTCATCGAACCTCTGAACCCAGAACCTTAGATCACTGAACCATCTTTATCCTGATATCTACTTATTAAAATGCGAAGCGGCCTTGTCGAATGCCTGACTCAGCGCTTTCCAGGAATTTTCCGCCCCGTTTTTCAAATCCTCCCAGGCGTTATCACTGGCAACATCAAGATCGACGATCTTTTCTTGCAACTCTTTTCGATACTTGCGGTACTCCTCACGCTTGGCTTCATATTCTTTTCTGACATCGGCGCTTTCATGCTGAAGGTCGGCCTCGAACTTGTCACGCTCGCGACTCCAGCGGTAGTTCAGCTCGTCATATTGTTTTTTCATTTGGTTTAAATACTCATCTTTTTTTGTTGTCATGGTTTCTCTCCATGGTGCTTTGGGTTCTGGGTTGATGAAAGAAAAGATTAACGTCCAACATCGAACTTTCAACGTTCAACTTCCAAGAAGGAATTCTATCGATCATAATTTTATCGTTTGGCGTTTATATTGGGGTTAGGAGTTCTGAATGGTTGTCTTTCGTTCGACGTTTGATGTTGAATGTTGAACGTTGGATGTTCAGTCTTTCCCCATTCCTCCACTCCAATACTGTACTGCTCTCTTTCAACATCAATTGATTCCTGCTCATAACGGAATTGCCAGAATGAGCCAAGCGTTCCAGCCTTCCGGACGGTTCTTGGCCCCAAATTCCCAATACCCTTTGAGGTTCAGATAGGCATCTTTTCCACCAATCTTGAAGAGGTAGCCCACCTGCGGCCCGATGGCATTGACCCTGGATTTAAAATCGCCCAATACGGCGCCGGCACCGCTGTCACCTGTGATCTGGTAGTAGAAATAGCCGACTAATCCGACATGCCACTGCTCGGACAAAAATT
>CAMYLH010000215.1 GCA_947259065.1 uncultured Desulfobacterales bacterium | reverse complement strand
TTTTTGCAATGGCAGACAACATAATGACGGGTATGCGGGATAAGCCTTCATCCATTCTAAACTGCTGATAGGTTCGCATACCGTCTTCGATCTTGGGCATCATGACATCCAGGATCACCAGCGTTGGTAAGAGTAATCTGGCTTTTTCGAGAGCTTCAGCCCCGTCTTCGGCCACAATCGGCTCAAAACCCAAGGTTTCCACGACGGTGGAAACAAAAATTCTCATATCCGATTCGTCGTCAACAACCAAAATTTTCTTGTTGTCCATCTTTACTATTCCACCCCAGTTAAGGACTCACTCAAAAAAAAATGTATATTTTCGTTTTGGAATTCAATTTTGAACCAATTTCATTAAATCTGCAAGGGGAATTCAGTCACCTCATCATGGATGCATCGCTGCCAAAAATCTCTGCGCTATCATTTTGTACCCGTCTCCGTTTGGATGAATCGGATCACTCATCAATTTGCGATTGCCCATGATATCCTTAAAAATGTTGGGAATCAAAACCGCCCCGGTCTGATCGGCCAATTTTTTATATCCCCTGGCGAAACCGCGATCCCTTAAGGGAAACTTGAGCCCGCCGATAATGACCCGTGCCCCCTGCTCTTGAATTAATTCGACAATACGCTTCAAATTTCCAAATGCGATGTCTTTGGCGACACCGTTTTTCAGGTCATTACCCCCCAAGGTGATCAGGACCATGTCGGGCGATCTGGCCAACACATCCCGCTGAAGCCTTTTTAAGGCCCGGGCCGTCGTATCGCCTGGCACACCGGCATTAATCACCGGTTTTGCAATCATTTCAGACAGCTGAGACGGATAACTCTTGCCTTGATCTGCCCCGGTCCCGTAAGTCAGGCTGTCGCCGAAACAGATGACGGTGTGATAGGGAATCGGTCCCTCTTGGATCTGTGGCGGGGCGACGAATATCCGGTAACTCGCCAAAAAAATAAGCGCAGCAAGAAGGATAAGCAGGGTTTTCTTTATCATAGGTGCCAGGATCTTACGATGTTATAGCCCAATTGGGTAAAAAACCAATTGGGAGTTATTCGTTATTGGTTAATCGTCTCACAGGAGTAAAATCCATTCTTATCATTCATCTATTTATGCTGGCTGAAGTGCATTTAACCGGGGTGGCCAATTCGATACTCCTCACATCGGATATGCCGGCGCTTGCTTTTTGGGGTGCCAGTGTACCACCAAAATTCCGGACACAATAAAAGCAAGGGCCAATAGTATCTTGATGGTAATTGGCTCCCCTAAAATCAGCCCCCCCATGGCAACCCCGGCAATGGGCATGATAAACACAAATGTATGCAATGATACCGCCCCGTATTTTTGGAGCATATTGTTCCAGGCTACAAATCCGAAGGATGCCGTGATCAGGCTCTGGTAGAGCAGAGATCCGACAACCGGTGCATCCAGTCGGGTCACCATAGCGTCGTCCCATAACAGGGCTGCGAAAAAAAAGAATGGCACCGAAAACAGGGTTGAATACAACACCACCTGAAACGGGATGAAGGTGCTGATAATACGTTTTAAGTAAATTACGGAAGAAGACCAAATGATAACAGCCAGCAGGATGATTAAATCACCCGTACGAAAACCGGCAGTCACCCCTTTCTTCTCCAAAAACATAAACCCTACCCCGGCAAAACCCAGCAGGATGCCATAAAATTTTCGTCTGGTGATCCGATCTCCGGGGATGAAGAAATGCGCCAGGAACAGAATAAAAAAAGGAAGAAGATTGGCCATCAAGGCCCCACGGGAGGCATTGGATTTGCTGAGGCCCAGATAAAACAATGACAGCTGGACTGTAAAAAGTGTGGAAAAGACCAATACCTGGTGAATTTGTCCTTTTTTCAATGCAATGGTCCGACCGGTGAATCTGGCCCAGAGATAAATAGCGATTGCGGCAATAGCGAAGCGGATGGCCGCCGTGGTAAAAACTCCCAACCCTGTAAAGGCAAACTTTATGGCAACAGTGTTAGACCCGAATATCATGCACAAAAATACCGTAAACACCCCGGCGGCAAGCGTGAATTCCTGGTTGGATGGTTGTGTTTCCGTCATTGGGCACCAGATTTTAAAACATAGGTTGAGCGGTTTGGGGCTACGCCCTTCGGGCTTCGACCCCACACGCACGGTTCAACGTTCTGGGTTGAAAGAGTCTATCAAATTCGTATCAAAGGGATCGCGACTTTATCTGGTTATAAATCAGAGTTGGTAATTACACCACTGGAAATAGTTTGGCAAGGCGCTGCGATTCAAAAGCTTTTTTTTTGACAAAAAAATCCGATTGTGAAACAGTTCCTCAAAAACCCACTTATACTCAAGCTTGCAATCGACTACAAAGGAGGATGTCTATCAATGGATCATCAGCGTGCTTGCTGTTCCAAAGGGGCCGTTTTACCCGAGCGCGGTCTCAAAGAAAGCCTGGTGTCTTTGTGACCTAAAGAATCCAAAGAAAGGAAGCAAAAATGAATTACTGCAACAGAGATTTGGGAATAAACTACATCAAAACCCGCAAGAATCACACATGCTATGGTATGGGGCTGGGCATCATCGTTCTCGATGACGCTTACCCCGGGTTTCCCGGAGATGTCAGAAACGCAAGCGCCTTTCCATATCCGATCCAGTACGAGATTGCGGAAGGAGTTGACAACCATACGCTCGTCTGGGAAGAGGACAAGAGTCCATGCCGCGAACCCATCAAGTTGGCGGCCAAAAAGCTCGAGAGGATGGGATGCCGCGCCATCGCCGCTGAATGCGGCTATTTTGCCTATTTCCAGAAAGATATTGCCGGCTATGTGAAAGTTCCCGTCTTCATGTCGAGTTTGCTGCAGGTGCCGTTTATTCAACAGGTAATAGGTCCTGAGAGAGCAGTTGGAATTGTGTGTGCCCAAAAACGGTTTTTGACCGACACCCACCTGGAGAATGTCGGTATCAACCTGGACTCCAATTACATCATCGCCGGTGCACTGGATGAGTACGGCTGCCCGGAGTTTGACAATTTGTGGGATCACGAAAAACGTCCCGAATGCCCGCAAAGCAACTATGATAAAGCGGAAAAGGACATGATCAGAACTTGTTCGGAATTTTGCGACGCGAATCCTCATATCGGGGCCCTCATGCTGGAGTGCACCGGCATGCAGCCGTTTGCGCGGGCCGTCCAACGTGTCGTGGATCTACCGGTATTCAGCTGGGGCACTTTGCTCGATTATGCCTATTCCGTTGTCGCCCATCGTGACTATTATGGGCATGTATAAGCTCGTGGTTCCCGGTTCAGGGTTCAACGGTTACAACCGATGGGTTCTGCTCCTAATACCCTCATTGAACGAAAAAAGCTCAATTAGGCGTTAATCGTTATTAGTTATCACCCAATTGGGGCATAATGACCGGTAAGTGGAAATGAAAAAATTATCTACGATCACGATCACCTTTATTCTCTTTTTTCTTTTATTTTCTCAATCACCCGCTCAGGTCAAAAATATCAAAGAATTGACCGTTGTGGTTCCGGCAGAAAGCATCGCGAAATTCATTCGGCCCTTGTTGCCATACAATATAAATATCGGGGACAATTTTTCAGGATCATTTTGGGTTCAATCTATTGAGAATATAAAAATTATCAAAGACAGGGTTTCATTCTCGGCCCATATTTACGGTAAAGACATCGTCTACACAGCAAAAATCGGCAAGCAGACTGCCAGTTTTAAGGTAGGCAATGTGAATTTGCGCAACGACTGGCAGGCATCACTGCGTTATGATAAAAGCAAAAAAAAGCTGTATATTAGGCCTCAGATTGAAAGCCCGCAGAATAAGCAGGATTTTAGCCAGGGAGATATTCTGATAGATACCTTATTTAATGCCCTCAGTGATATGGAATATCCCATTGACATCAGCCGGATCAAACCCATTACCGCCGAACTATACGACACCGAATTGACCATCAACACGGATATCTATGATGTTTATGCAGTTAAAAATATGTTGTTTATAGAAGTTATACCCACCGCTCAAAAGAAAGGGGCACCTACACAGAAGTAAAGCGTCCTGACTCTGCTTCCAACCCATAGGGCTTACAGCCTGGCGTCCTGCTCGTTGAGCCTACGACTCGGAGAGAGGGAGGACCAGGCTTAATAGTGAACCTGGAGGCGATAATTTCATAAATATAAATTCTAAGGTGGTAAGACGAATCACAAGATATGGTATCCGCCTTTTTCCCCGAATCAGGGCTATCGGTAGCAATCCAAGAGGAACTTTTGATAGCTTTAAGTGAAAGATATCTCTGGTATGCTTGATTGTGACGGGAATTAAACTTGCCAAAAGAAATGTGCAATGTTCTGCCATTGTAACATGATAGCCGTTAATCTCTATCCGGAGGCGTTTGTTCATAATTTTCTTTAAGTAGCTGATATTATTTGTTAGATAAGACATGAAAAAAATAACCTGGCCATGCAATTTGGTCTTATTGACAATTCCTGCAATTAGGATATGTTTGTTTTATCGCATCCTGGCAAAATGGTATCGTGATGACCGTGCAACAGAAATCCAGTTTTTTATATTTTCCACTGAAAACAGAATATACGGCCATCTGGATAGTGGCCATTATTGGCCTTATCTTATCCTGGGCCGGTCTCTGGGTTATCAAACAACAACTTGATACCAACAAGCGTCTTGATTTTGAATGGGTCGCGCACAACCGTACCCGCGCTTTGAAACACGGAATCGAGAGAAATCTTGAAGCTGTGACAACTGTCCGGGATTTCTGCCTTGCCTCAGAGGGGGTTGAGCAAGTCGAGTTTCAGCTTTTTGCCCGATCGCTTTTGGCGCGCTATCACGGTATTCAGGCGCTGATGTGGATTCCGCATGTTCCTCATCTGGCACATCAACCAATTCAGAAAATGACAAAAAGTGTATCCCAGCAGTCCCAGATTACGGTACAGACAGCCGAGGGTGATAATAAAGGGACAACCCCTCG
>CAMYLH010000214.1 GCA_947259065.1 uncultured Desulfobacterales bacterium | reverse complement strand
AAGCCGCATGGAATCATTCCAACATTCCCTCCGGGGCGTAGGCCTTTCCGAGCTGTAGGCGCTACAAACTGGAAGTCTACGGGCCGGAGGCCAATTGGGGCGAAGCCCCTAACCTATTAACTGCATGGCCTTGGAAACGATGGCGGAAGCTCTGATGCCATACTTTTTAATGATCACATCACCGGGGGCCGAAGCGCCGAATCGGTTGATACCGATGACGGCGCCCGTGCTGCCGACGTATCGTTGCCACCCCATATCGATGCCGGCCTCAACCGCCACTCTGATCGTCACTTGGGGCGGCAGCACCGTATCTTGATAGCGCTGAGCGGTTCTTTCAAAGAGTTCCCAGCTGGGCATGCTCACCACCCGGGCAGCTACATTTTTCTTAGCAAGAAGCGCCTGGGCTTCCAGACAAAGATACACTTCCGAACCGCTGCCGATCAGGATGACATCCGGGGTGTCTTTTGAATCCGATAATATATATCCGCCTTTTGACAACATGGTTGCGGAAGGATACAAGCTTCGATCCAGCACCGGCAGGCTCTGCCGGCTAAGGATCAGAGCTACCGGGGCATTGGTTGTTCTGATAGCCAGGCGCCAGGCCGCCGCCGTTTCGGTGGCGTCCGCCGGTCGAATCACAATCAAACCGGGAATGGCCCTTAAGGCCGCCAGATGCTCCACCGGCTGATGGGTGGGGCCGTCCTCGCCAAGTGCTACGCTGTCATGGGTAAACACATAGATGACCGGTAGTTTCATCAAGCTCGCCAGTCGGATGGCGGGACGACAGTAGTCGGCGAACACCAGAAAAGTTCCGCCGTATGGGCGCACGCCCTTGTGAAGCGCCATTCCGGACAAAATTGCGCCCATGGCATGTTCCCGCACACCGAAACGGATATTGCGCCCGTCGTAAGCGCCTTTCTGAAAGTCGAATGACGCTTTTATCAGGGTGTTGTTGGAGGGCGCCAGGTCGGCCGAGCCGCCGATCAGGGTGGGCAACCTGTCGGCCAGCGCATTTAAGACCTGACCGGAAGCTGCCCGGGTGGCAATCGGTTTGCCCTCTTTGAAATTCGGAATAGTGGCGTCCCATCGCTGCGAAGGCTTGCCGGTTATGGCGGCATCCCACTGCTTTGCCAGTTCCGGCTGTTTTTTTGTATAGGTCATATACTTCTTTTGCCAGGCGGCTTCGGCCTTTTTACCCTTGTCGACACTCTTACGAAATGCCTTGAGAACTCTATCCGGGACATGGAATTTTTTTTCGGCAGGCCATCCAAGATTCTCCTTGGTCAAGCGTATCTCATCCTCACCCAGAGGCGCACCGTGGGCGGCAGCGGTATCCTGCTTGTTGGGGCTGCCATAGGCAATGTGGGTCCGCATCACAATTAATGACGGCTTTTTTGTTTCCGCTTTGGCCTCTTTGAGGGCTTTCTGGATGGCCGCTAAATCATTGCCGTCGTTTATCCGCAGCACGTGCCAGCGATAGGCTTTGAAGCGGGCGGCGACATTCTCGGTAAAGGCGAGGTCGGTACCGCCCTCAATAGATATTTTGTTGTCATCATAGATACAGATCAGCTTTCCCAGGCCAAGATGTCCGGCCAGTGATGCCGCCTCGGCCGAGACACCTTCCATGAGATCGCCGTCACCACAAATGATATAGGTGTGGTGATCGACAATCTTCTGATTGGCACGGTTAAAAACAGCCGCCAGGTGAGATTCCGTCATGGCCATTCCGACTGCGTTGGCAAAGCCCTGTCCCAGGGGGCCGGTCGTGGTCTCCACACCGGGTGTATGACCGTATTCCGGATGGCCGGGTGTTTTGCTGCCCCACTGGCGAAAGTTTTTGATTTCTTTCAGGCTGAGGCTATACCCCGTCAGGTAAAGCAAGCTGTAAAGCAGCATGGAGGCATGGCCGGCCGACAGCACGAAGCGGTCGCGATCCACCCAAGCCGGATTTGCAGGATTGTGCTTCAAAACACGGGTCCACAGTACATAGGCTGCGGCGGCCAGGCCCATAGGTGCACCGGGATGCCCGGAATTTGCCGCCTGCACAGCATCCATCGATAGGGTCCGGATCGTATTGATGCACAAGTTATCGATGGTATTCAGACGTTTAGCAGCATTTTTCTTCATAATCCATTTCTCCTTTCTGGGTGTTTGGAAAAGGCACGGCTTTCCGTCCGCCGGCTGGGTTGTTTGCGCTTATCTGAATTTTATCAAGCTGAGGGGATAAATATGGATCTGGATTTTCAACGAGATTTATTTATTCACCGCAAAGGCACAAAGAACGCAAAGGTTTAATCATGTGGTTAGCTCAAAATCTTCTTCCGCTCCGGATCATAAAGCGCCCGATTGTCTTCCCGTTTGGCCGGATATACTTTTTTGTAAACCTCAATCTCGTAACCATCTTCGTACGAAGCGTCTTCCACGGATATATAACCGTAACAGATGTTTTTACGCGTTGTATGGCCGTAGCCGGCACTGGATGTGACACCTAAAACTTTGCCCTTATGAATAATGGGCGCACTCCCCTGGAGCATCAGGGGTTCGGTGGAGTCCAAAGTGAAGGTGCAAAGTTTCCATTTGGGTCCCTCGGCTTTGATTTTTGCCAATGCTTCTTTACCTATGAAATCCTCCTTATTCAACGCCACACAGAATCCGAGGCCTGCATCATAGGGGGTATACTCCGGCGTCAGCTCAGAACCCCAGTCGGCGTATCCTTTTTCAAGATGCATGGAAGATATTGTACGGTATCCGGCGTTTTTTATCCCGAGATCCTGGCCGGCTTCCCAAAGGGTTTCATAAACATGGCCCCCAAACTCTGTGGGGACGTAAAGCTCATATCCCAGTTCGCCAACGTAGGTTACGCGAAAAGACATGACCGGAGCATATCCAAGGCTGAAGCTTTTACAAGTGCCGAAGGGAAAGCTCTCATTACTGATGTCGGCATTCGTTAATTTCTGCAAAAGTTCCCTTGATTTCGGACCGATGACATTGATCACTGCAAGTGCTGAAGTAATTTCTTTAAAGGAAACCGAACCGTCAGACGGCATGTGATTGTTTATCCACCATGAGACACGCAACCCGAAGGCTGTGCCCACAACCAGAAGAAATCGATCTTCAGACAATCGCCCAATGGTTAAGTCACACTCAATGGTACCCCGCTGGTTACACATCTGGGTATAAATGACCTTTCCGACTGGACGGTCGATCTGATTGGCACTTAGCCGATTTAAAAATGCCAGTGCTCCAGGTCCTTGCACTTCAAATTTACAGAAGGATGACTGATCGATCAGGACCACATTTTCGCGTGCATTTTTGTGCTCGGCAGCCACGTGCTCAAACCAGTTGGGAATTTCAAAGGTAAGGTCGTCTTCGGGATCAATTCCCTCCGGCGCAAACCAGTTGGCGCGTTCCCATCCGTATTTAGCGCCATACACTGCTCCTTTATCCTTCAACAGGTAGTAAAGCGGACTGCGTCTGATGCCACGAGCTGAATCATGCTCCTCATGCGGCCAATGAATCGTGTAATGCTTGCCATATATTTCTCTGGTTCTCTCCACGTTGTATGAACGGCTCTTGTGGTAGGGACCGAAGCGGCGGATATCCAGCGGCCAGATGTCCAGGCTCGGCTCGCCGTCAATGATCCACTCGGCCATCATGCGGCCTGCACCTCCGCCGGCGGCAATTCCAAAAGCATTAAACCCCACGGCCACAAACACGTTGTCCAGTTCCGGCGCCGGACCCATAATGGCATCGCCGTCCGGGGTAAATCCTTCCGGACCGTTGACCAGTTTCCGGATTCCGGCTTCCTCAAGACAGGGGGTCCGTTTGGTAGCCGGTTCGGCCAGTTGCAGAAAATGGTCGAAATCGGCGTCGAGCAGGTTGGAGTTGAAATTATTGGAGACGCCGTCGATCGCCCAGGGGATACCGTTTCTTTCATATCCTCCCATAACCATCCCACCGACCTCTTCTTTGTAGTAGATCAGATTGTCCTTATCCCGGATCGTCGGCAGTTTTGGCGGCAGATCTTTAATGGGGTTCGTAATGGCATACTGGTGCATAAAAGGTACCACCGGGGTGTTGATCCCCAGCATTTCACCCACCTGATATCCCCACATACCGGTACAATTAACTAAAATTTCACACTTGATATTGCCTTTCTGAGTTTTGACCGCCGTGACTCGGTTTTTATCGAACTCGAAGCCGGTTACCAGATTATTGCGATAAATTTTAGCGCCCCGATTGCGAGCGCCCTGGGCCAATGCCTGGGTTATGCCGGAAGGATCAGCCTCACCGTCGGTCGGCATGAAGGCAGCCCCGATGATACCGTCCAGGGAAATAATCGGACACAGGTCGTAGGCTTCCTGGGGAGAAATCATATTCATCTCAAGTCCGAAACTTCGAGCAGTCGTTGCACCTTTTTTCAATTCGTACATCCGTTCCTGGGTACTGGCAAGATGCAAACAGCCGCTCATTTTCCAGCCGGTGTTGAGACCTGTTTCTTCTTCTAACTTATCATACAGACTGACGCTGTACTGCAGCATGCGGGTGATGTTGCGCTCGGAGCGCAATTGCCCGACCAGACCTGCGGCATGCCAGGTCGAACCGCTGGTCAGCTCCCCTTTATCTATTAGGACAACATCTTTCCAGCCCATTTTAGTCAAATGATAGGCTGTGCTGCAACCGACAATTCCGCCACCGACAATGACGACTTGGGCACTGTTTTGCATGGATAGAACTCCTCATTTTAATGTTATGGTCAATGTGACGGGGAAATCAACCTCTCAACCTTTGAACCATGAACCCTTTAACCAATCAAGCGGCAGCATAATACTACCCAAAATACGATTTGATAAATTTCATGAATCTTTCGTTTTCCTCATCGGTTCCGGGTGTTACCCTGAAATATCCGGTCTTGCCGTGAATTTCACCGATTTTTTTCAGATAGATATTTTCATCAAGGGCGGCCTGGATGATCTCCTCGGTGGTTTT
>CAMYLH010000213.1 GCA_947259065.1 uncultured Desulfobacterales bacterium | reverse complement strand
CCGTCGGTTAGATAACTGCATCGTGACGACTTCATGCAGCACACTTGACTTAACCGGGATGCTGAAAACATCATCCGCAAGCTCAACCTGCGAAATTTGCTTGCCTTCTACATTTTGGACATCGATCAGCGGCATACGCTTCCTCATTTATGATTTTCTGACTTGTTATAGATCTGTAATAATCCAGCCACTAAGCCACAAAGGTTATACTATAGTTCAACTAGTTGTTTAATCTTGCTTAAATTTAGGTTTATTGATGATTACCAGGCCCGATTCAGCCCCCGGTACGGCACCTCTCACCATAAGCACATTCTCGTCGGCGCGAACATCCACAATTTCCAGGTTACGAATAGTTTTGCGATCATTACCGTATTGACCCGGCATTTTTTTTCCTCTGACCACCTTCGCCGGCCATGCACTGCAACCGATAGAACCCGGTCGCCGGACGTTTCTGCTGCCATGGGTCAGGGGACCCCGATGATAACCATGACGTTTGATAGTACCCGAAAAACCGCGCCCTTTTGAGGTACCCACGACATCGACAAGATCACCCGGATTGAACATCTCGACGGTAAGTTCTTGGCCAGGGCTGTAGTCGGCGGGATTTTCAACAGAGAATTCTTTCAAATATCGAAAACACTGATCGCCGCTCTTTCGGAAATGCCCCTGCAATGGTTTGTTCATCCTGTCTTTTCTTTTGCCGCCAAAACCCAGTTGCAAGGCATCATATCCATCCGTGTCCTTAGTCTTTACCTGAATAACCACGCATGGGCCGGCTTCGATTACGGTTACCGGCACAAATCTTCCTTCGGGGGTGAAAACTCCCGTCATCCCCAGTTTTTTCCCTAAAATTCCACTACTCATAGCCCAAGATATCCCTTTTTTGCACAGCTGTTTTCATTTTTATCGCCTCTGCCTTTGGCAGATCTCGTTCACTCCATGGGAACTGGAACCAAGAATTCGGAAAGTCGGAAATGATCAACCCGCCACGGTCGTCAATCTCCAACTACCTAATAAGGATGGCAAGCTATAGCTTTATCTCAACATCGACCCCCGGAGAAAGATCCAACTTCATCAGAGCATCAACAGTTTGTTGAGTAGGCTCGAGGATGTCTAACAATCGCTTGTGTGTCCGCATTTCGAATTGTTCACGAGACTTCTTGTCGATATGGGGAGAACGCAAAACGCAATACTTATTGATACGTGTCGGCAAGGGTATCGGCCCCACAACTTTTGCGCCGGTCTTAGCCGCCGTATCAACAATGTCCGTTGCAGACTGATCCAACAACTTATGATCGTATGCCTTAAGTCGGATCCTGATCTTGGTGTTCGTTATCATTGATCTCAATCTTTCTTTTTATTCGATAATATCACTGACGACTCCGGCACCCACCGTGCGCCCGCCTTCGCGTACCGCAAATCGAACCTCTTTCTCCATGGCTATCGGCGTTATCAGCTGCGCTTCGATCGTTACATTGTCGCCGGGCATCACCATCTCGACTCCCTCCGGTAACGTCAATACTCCCGTTACATCGGTGGTCCGAAAATAAAACTGCGGCCGATAACCACTGAAAAACGGCGTGTGACGACCGCCTTCCTCCTTGCTCAATATGTAGACCTCCGCTTTAAACTTCGTGTGCGGCGTGATCGTCCCGGGTATCGCAACCACTTGGCCGCGCTCAACATCCTCACGCTTCGTGCCGCGCAATAACACCCCGATGTTGTCGCCCGCCTGACCCTCATCGAGCAACTTGCGAAACATCTCCACACCCGTACACACCGTCTTTAAGGTCTCGCGAATCCCGACGATCTCTACTGCATCACCCACGTGAATGATCCCTCGCTCGACGCGTCCCGTCACCACCGTGCCACGCCCCGATATGCTGAATACATCCTCTATCGGCATTAAAAACGGCTTGTCAATATCACGCTCCGGCTCCGGGATAAACGTGTCGATCGCATCCATCAACTCAAAAACACACTTGACCTCTTCTGAATCCGGATCTTCACTCTCCAAGGCCTTCAACGCACTGCCGCGAATAATCGGCGTGTCATCGCCCGGAAATTCATACTTGTCCAATAACTCCCGCAGCTCCAACTCCACCAACTCGATGAGCTCCTCATCATCGACCATGTCGCATTTATTTAAAAATACCACGATCTTCGGCACACCGACCTGACGCGCCAATAAAATGTGCTCGCGAGTCTGAGGCATCGGACCGTCATCGGCTCCCACCACCAATATCGCTCCGTCCATCTGCGCCGCTCCCGTGATCATGTTCTTGATATAATCCGCATGGCCCGGACAATCCACATGCGCATAATGACGCGTTGCCGTCTGATACTCAACATGGGCTGTCGCTATCGTTATCCCGCGCTCCTTCTCCTCCGGCGCCTTGTCAATCTGATCAAAAGGTACATAGTCCGCCATACCCTTTAAGCCCAAATGCTTGGTGATCGCCGCCGTTAACGTCGTCTTACCATGATCAATATGGCCTATCGTTCCTACGTTCACATGCGGCTTGGTCCGCTCAAACTTTGCCTTCGACATATTTCCGTCCTCCCCTTTTGAATTGACGGTTTAATATTGGTATAGTTATAGTCTTTATTTTGCATTACCAGCGAAAATGGGCAAACGCTTTGTTGGCTTCCGCCATTTTGTGGGTGTCTTCCCTTTTCTTGGCGGAAGCTCCCCGGTTGTTAGCGGCATCCATAAGTTCCGCAGCAAGTTTTCTGGATTCAGTGGGAACCTGATAGGTCGAACCGCCAACCCTTCTGGATTTTACTTCGATTAGCGGGCGTACGTTGTCCACTGCCTGTTCAAAAAGTTTGAGCGGAGATCCTTTTGTTTTTTCCTCCATGATGTCAAATGCATTGTAGAGTAGCGACTCGGCTGTACTTTTTTTTCCGTCCCGCATGACGGCATTGATAAATTTTGTGACCAATTTACTGTCATATTTTGAATCGGCAACTACCGGTCGCTCAGGTACTTCTCTTCTTCTTGGCATTTTATGTATCTGCTCCTCAAACGGAAAGTTAGGCTTAATTACTCACAATAACAGGATGTTTACTTCGGTCTTTTGGCGCCGTACTTGGATCGACCCTGTTTGCGGTCTTCAACCCCCAAAGTATCCAGCGTTCCCCGGACGATATGATACCTTACACCCGGCAAGTCCTTAACCCGTCCGCCCCGGACCAGCACTACCGAATGCTCCTGGAGATTATGGCCGATACCGGGAATATAAGCGGTAACTTCCATCCCGGTGGTCAACCGGACCCGGGCTACTTTTCGCAATGCCGAATTCGGTTTTTTGGGAGTGGATGTGTAAACCCTGGTGCATACCCCTCTTTTTTGGGGTGCCCCTTTGAGTGCCGGCGTGTTGGTTTTCTTTTTGATCTGCTTGCGGCCTTTTCTAACTAACTGGTTGATCGTGGGCATATTTTCCTCATTTTTCTGATTAATCCGGTAAGAAGGTTAGATTGTAGCAAAATGTTGATATGTATACATGAAAAGCACCAAAGTCAAGCCTTTTATTCTAATTTAGAAAATTTAGATCGTATTCATTCAATCGCATCTGCCCCCTGTCCCTTCCGCCCAAACAGAATTCGGTAAACGTCGATAGAATGCTAAATTAATCGGTAAGATTACGTCAACTCAACCCCCACATCATTGTACAATGGCAGGCCGGTGCCGGCAGGAATGAGTCTGCCCATAATCACGTTTTCCTTCAAACCCCTGAGGTCATCGGTGGATCCCGCGATGCTTGCATCGGTGAGGACTTTTGTGGTTTCTTGAAACGAGGCTGCCGAAATAAAGCTATCGGTGCTCAAAGATGCCTTGGTAATCCCGAGAATCAGGGATTCGGCGACAGCCGGCCGGCCGCCTTTTTCGATGACGGCGCGATTGGCCTCCTCGAATCTGATCTTGTCAACCTGTTCTTCCTGGATAAAATCCGAATCACCCACGTTCAAGACTTTCACCCGTCTCATCATCTGACGAACGATGACTTCGATGTGCTTGTCGTTTATTCGCACCCCCTGCAGCCGGTAAACCTCCTGGACTTCATCAACAAGGTAACGCGCCAGGGAGACTTCCCCCTTGATGCTGAGGATGTCCTGGGGAATGGCCGAGCCGCCGATGAGCGCTTCGCCCGCTCTAACGTAATCGCCTTCATAAACGTTAATATGTTTACCCCGGGCAATCAGATACTCTTTTTTATCACCGACATCTACCGGTGTCACCGTTACCTTCATTTTGCCTTTCTTGGTGCTTTTGGCGATGGACACATAGCCGTCAATTTGACTGAGTACCGCGATTTCCTTTGGTTTCCGTACTTCAAACAGTTCCGCCACCCTCGGCAGACCGCCGGTAATGTCCTTGGTCTTGGTAGTTGCCCTGGGCAGCTTGGCCACGACATCTCCGGCTTTGACGGAATCTCCTTCTTCCACCAGCATAATCGCATTGATCGGAAGGATATACCGAGCAACAGCGGATGACCCCGGGATTTTTGCCGTCTTGCCGTCCTCATCTTTTATGGAAATTCGGGGGCGTTCATCAGCGGTTTTGGATTCGATAATCGTCTGGCTGGATTTACCGGTAACAGGATCCACCTTCTCCTGCATGGTCTTGCCAATGACAATATCACCAAACTTAATGCTTCCATCAATTTCCGAAAGAATCGGTGTAGTAAAGGGATCCCAGGTAGCCAAGAGCTCACCGGCTGTCACCTTCTGGCCGTCTTGAACCTGCAGGTGAGCGCCGTAGATGACCGGAAAGCTTTCTAGCTCACGACCGCCATCACTTAGGATGGTGAACTTACCACCGCGCCGGTTCATTACCACATGGCGCCCCTCTGAGTTCTTAGCCACACTAAGGTCGACGAATTTGACGGTACCATCCACCCTGGCCCGAATATCGGCCTGCTCCACCCTCCTGCTGGCCGTACCACCGATGTGAAAGGTTCTCATAGTCAGCTGGGTGCCGGGTTCACCAATGGACTGCGCTGCCAAAATTCCGACAGCCTGACCGGTTTCCACCTGCCGGCCGTGTGAAAGATCCCGGCCATAACATTTGGCACATACGCCGCTTTTGGCCCGACACGTTAAAACCGACCGGATATTCATGCTCGTTAAACCGGCTTCCTCGATTTGTTCAACTACATGCTCGTCGATTTCGTCTCCTTTGTGGCAAATGACTTCTTCGGTAAAGGGGTCAATAATATCTTCAATCGCCACACGTCCTAAAACCCGCTCCCCTAATCGCTGGATAATCTCACCGCCTTCCATCAGGGGCTCGACTTCGACACCCGTCATTGTACCGCAATCATCTTCAAGCACTACGCAATCCTGGGCAACGTCTGCCAGACGCCGCGTAAGATATCCCGAATTGGCGGTCTTCAGGGCGGTATCGGCCAGGCCTTTACGTGCACCGTGAGTTGAAATAAAATATTGCAGCACAGAGAGCCCTTCACGGAAATTAGCCACGATGGGGGTTTCAATGATCTCACCGGAAGGCTTGGCCATCAAACCACGCATACCGGCCAACTGCCGCATCTGATCCTTGCTACCCCTGGCGCCGGAATCGGCCATCATATAGATCGGATTGAAGCTCTCCCTACTTACCGGTTTTCCTTTTTGATCCAGCTGTGATTGGTCGTCTTTGCCGGTCGTCGGGGCTTTTTTCATGGCATCCATCATCTCGTTAGCGACATCATCCGTAGCTTTGGCCCAAATGTCGACGACTTTATTGTATTTTTCTCCCTGGGTGATAAGGCCTTCAGTATATTGTCGGCCAATCTCGGCAACCTGTTTCTCGGCACTTTTTATAATGGTCTGCTTGCTCTCCGGGGTGATCATCGCATCGATTGAGATGGAAAGTCCGCCCTGGGTTGAATATTTATAACCCAGATCCTTTAACCTGTCGGACAAAATGACGGTGGCTTTGGCTCCCAAATTTCGGTAAACGTAATCTACTAGTTCACGCAGCATTTTCTTGTCCATGACATGGTTGACGATATCAAACGGAATCACCGGTTTTTTCTCCACCACCTCGAATACATGGTAGCTCTCATCGGCATACAGAACTTGTTTGCTGTATTCTCCGGGGTTCAGAGAATACACTGCTTCCACATCGGTATCCGCGCAACCGAAGATGCCTTTGAACTCGTTGAACGTCAATCGACCGATATTCCCGTCATGGTCTTTGTCTGGTGCCTGGGAAAATTTATCAACGAGGTCAACGAAATCCTCGCCTGCATCGAGCAGTCCAAGGACCTGCTTGGCTTTTTCTTCAGTCGCAACCTTGATACGGCGTATCTCCATGACGTCGACTTTCGGTATGTTCTCCCATAAAAAAACCCTGCCGGCAGTCGTATCATAGCGTTGGCCGTGTATCCGTAGGGTGATTTTGGTATGAAGATCTACCGCATTCGCATCATATGCGGATCGCACTTCTTCGACATTGGCAAAAATTCTTTCTTCACCCTGACCATCGGCAGCAGTACGGGTCAGATAATAGATCCCCAATACGATATCCTGGCTCGGTACGATGATGGGACTGCCGTTAGCCGGAGAGAGGATATTGTTGCTGGACAACATCAGAACCCGAGCTTCTATTTGAGCCTCAACTGAGAGCGGAATATGCACCGCCATTTGATCGCCGTCGAAATCCGCATTGAAAGCCGTGCAAACAAGGGGATGCAGTTGCAGTGCTTTGCCCTCGATGAGAATCGGTTCAAAGGCCTGGATACCCAACCGGTGCAGCGTTGGAGCACGGTTTAACAGAACCGGGTATTCTCTGACGACCTCGTCCAAGGTATCCCATACTTCAGGGATTTCCCGTTCGACCATTTTTTTGGCGCTTTTGACGGTCGATACCAACCCTTTTTGTTCGAGACGATAATAAACAAACGGTTTGAAAAGCTCTAAAGCCATCTTCTTCGGCAGCCCGCACTGGTGAAGCCGCAGATCAGGTCCGACTGTGATCACGGTACGGCCTGAGTAATCCACCCGTTTCCCCAGCAGATTCTGCCGAAACCTTCCCTGCTTGCCCTTGAGTGTGTCACTGAGGGATTTCAACGGACGCTTGTTCGAACCAGTGATCACACGACCGTGCCGCCCATTGTCAAACAGGACGTCAACGGATTCCTGCAACATGCGTTTTTCATTGCGAACGATAATGTCGGGAGCTTTCAGTTCGATCAGACGTTTCAAGCGGTTGTTACGATTAATCACCCGGCGATAGAGGTCATTGAGATCAGAAGTGGCAAACCGCCCGCCTTCAAGCGGTACCAGTGGGCGAAGGTCCGGCGGCAGAACCGGAATAACATCCATGATCATCCAAGTCGGATCAACGCCGGATCGTCTGAAAGCATCGACAATTTTAAGTCGTTTGGCCAGCTTTTGGCGTTTGGCCACGGATCCGGTCTCACGGATATCGGTTCGGAGTTGATCGTATAATTCGTCTAGGTTTAAACTTGCCAGCAAAACTTTGACGGCTTCGGCACCAATCCCGGCTTCGAATTTATCCCCATAGGTTTCCCGGGCTTCCAGATATTTCTCATCAGACAGAAGCTGTCCCCAACTTAACGGGGTATCTTTGGGATCCAGCACAATATAGCACCTTTTCCATGTTTTTAAGCGTCAGGTCCAGCAGATTACCGATCTTGCTGGGTAAACTTTTTAAAAACCATATGTGCGAAACCGGGGTTGCTAGCTCAATATGGGCCATACGCTCTCTGCGCACCTTGGATTGAATGACCTCAACGCCGCATTTCTCGCAGATCACACCCCTATGTTTCATGCGTTTATATTTCCCACAGTTACACTCATAGTCTTTGGTGGGACCAAAGATCTTTGCACAGAAAAGTCCGTCACGTTCCGGTTTAAAGGTACGATAATTAATGGTTTCCGGTTTTTTAATCTCCCCATGAGACCATTTTCGAATTTGCTCCGGTGATGCCAATGCAATGCGTATGGCTGAATATCGTTTAGGATTTGTGGGTTTTGCAAAGAAATCATAAAGAGTATCCATGGTGTACTCCCTGTAATATTTGAATTATTATTTTATGCCCTAAATGAGCGAATAAAGCTCAATTAGGCGTTAATGGTGAATTGTTATTCGTTATATGTTATTCGTTATTAGAGATAGGATGATCCCCTCTTTCTATAGTTCTAAAATAGAAGAAAAATAAAAATAGATTGTGCTCCTCCGAAACTATTAACTATTAACCAATAACTAATAACCCCCAATTGGTTTTTAGCTCAATTAAGGTGAAATAAATGTGACGGATAACACAGACACGCTGTTTAACTAATCATTCTCCTCCAGCAGAGCGATATCAAGACCCAACGACTGTAGCTCTTTGGTCATAACTCTGAAAGACTCGGGTATGCCGGGTTCCAGAACGTTTTGTCCTTTTACAATTTTTTCATACATACGGGTTCGTCCTGCCATATCATCGGATTTGACGGTTAAAAATTCCTGCAGGGCATAGGCGGCGCCATATGCCTCCATGGCCCAGACCTCCATTTCCCCAAGCCGCTGTCCGCCGAATTGAGCTTTGCCTCCCAGGGGCTGCTGGGTGACCAGCGAATAGGGGCCGATGGAGCGTGCGTGAATTTTATCGTCAACTAGATGATGTAATTTCATCACATACATCGCACCCACCGTAATTTTTTCATCAAAGGGTTCGCCGGAGCGGCCGTCAAACAGCGTCGCTTGTCCAGAGCTGCTAAGGCCCGCCTCAAGCAAAAGATCTTTGATTTCTTCCTCCTTGGCGCCGTCAAAAACAGGCGTCGCCATGAAGACACCTTCTTTGTAATAGGATGCAATATCTGTTAGTTCCTGATTATCCATCCGGTGAATTGTCTTTTTGAGGGAAGGCTCGGAAAAAATTTTCTTCATTTTATCCCGCAGGGCTTTCATTTTTTGCTCTTCCAGCAGATGGTTGAGCTGGTCACCAAGTCCCTTGGCCGCACGTCCCAAATGTATTTCTAAGATCTGTCCTACATTCATACGGGAAGGTACCCCCAAAGGATTCAAAACCATATCAACAGTGCTGCCGTCCTCGAAATAGGGCAAGTCTTCAATCGGCAGGATTCTGGAAACAACCCCCTTGTTGCCGTGGCGGCCGGCCATTTTGTCACCGACAGACAACTTGCGCTTCATGGCCACATAAATTTTGACCATTTTAATCACTCCGGGCGGCAGGTCGTCCCCCTTTTCGTAGCGATTGACCTGTTGTTCGAAGGCCAGCCGGCATAGTTCACATTGATCCCGGTAGCGTTCAAGGATTTCGTGCACTTCCTGGGTCAGCCCGGGATCCTTTAACACGATACCTTCAAGTTGCACGATCGGTATTTTTGCCAGTGTTTTGGCATCGATTTTTGCCCCGTTGACAATGAGGACCTTTTTATCCTTTTTTAAGGGAGCATATACTTTTTCGCCGACCAACAGCTGCTCAAGCTGGGATCTGACGACATCCGCGACCACTGCAAGCTCATCATCCCGATCTTTTTCAAGGGTGGCAATTTCCCCATCTTCGATAAGACGCGTCCGATCGTCTTTATCAATTCCCCTCCTGGAAAACACCTTGGCATCGATAACGGTTCCTTGCACACCGGGCGGTACCCGCAGGGAAGTGTCTTTGACATCTCCCGCTTTTTCGCCGAAAATGGCGCGTAGCAGTTTTTCCTCAGGGGAGAGCTGGGTTTCTCCCTTGGGCGTAATCTTGCCGACCAGAACATCTCCCGGATAGACTTCAGCTCCTAACCGAATGATTCCGCTTTCATCCAGGTTCTTTAATGCTTCTTCTCCAACATTGGGTATGTCCCTGGTAATTTCTTCTTTGCCCAGTTTCGTATCCCGCGCGACAACTTCAAATTCCTCGATATGCACCGATGTGTAGACGCCATCTCTGACCAGCCTCTCACTCACCAGAATCGAATCCTCAAAATTATACCCCCCCCAGGGCATAAAAGCCACGTTCACATTTTTACCTAGCGCCAGCTCACCTTGTTCTGTGGCGGGTCCATCGGCAATAATTTGCCGTTCATATATCCGCTGTCCTTTTTTCACAATCGGTCGATGATTAAAGCAGGTATTCTGATTGGAGCGGATAAATTTAGAGAGATTGTAGATGGTAACATCTTTCTCATTAGGGTCGTCGGAAGGATCGTGTTTGAGTACAATGCGGCTGGCGTCAACATCCACCACCACGCCATCTCGCCGGGCAACAATGGCTACACCGGAATCCCTTGCCACAACCTCCTCGATACCCGTACCGACCAGAGGTGCCTGATTCATCAACAGAGGTACAGCCTGGCGCTGCATGTTGGATCCCATCAAAGCCCGGTTGGCGTCATCGTTCTCCAGAAACGGTATCAGTGATGCAGATACACTGACAAGCTGATTGGGGGAGATATCCATTAATTGAATGTCTTCACGATCAACCATCATAAATTCGCCGGCTACCCTTGAGGTGACCATCGAGTTTAGGTATTCTCCCTTGTCGTCGAGCGGCGCGTTGGCCTGGGCTATCGGAAGTTCCTTTTCTTCAAAGGCATCTAGAAATTTGACCTCACGGGAAACCTTGCCATTTTTGACAACACTGTAAGGCGTTTCAATAAAACCGAAATCATTCACCCGTGCATATGTGCTGAGTGATACAATCAGACCGATATTGGGTCCTTCCGGCGTTTCAATGGGGCAAATTCGTCCATAATGCGACGGATGCACATCCCGAACCTCAAACCCGGCTCGTTCCCGGGTAAGTCCGCCCGGGCCCAGAGCGCTCAACCGTCGTTTGTGGGTAGTCTCCGAAAGGGGATTTGTCTGGTCCATAAATTGAGACAATTGACTGGTTCCGAAAAATTCTTTTACGACCGCCGAAACCGGTTTCGGATTCACCAGATCATGGGGCATTAGTGCATCAACTTCCTGAAGACTCATTCGTTCTTTAATAGCTCGTTCCATGCGAACCAGTCCGATGCGATACTGGTTTTCCAGCAACTCTCCTACCGCACGCACCCTCCGATTTCCAAGATGGTCGATGTCATCAACAACCCCCTGGGTATCTCTGAGTTCGATGAGTGCCTTGCAGGTCAGCAGTATATCCTCCTTGCGAAGAATATTTAAATTAATTTCGCTGCTGATGCCCAGACGTTGGTTAATTTTCAAACGTCCGACGCCGGAAAGATCATAGTAGGTCGACTTAAAAAACAAATTGTCGACAAAATCCTGTGCCACTTCCGGTGTGGCCGGATTACCCGGTCTAAGTCTGCGATAGATTTCGATTAGGGCTTCTTCCTTGGTTTCTACTTTATCCATTAACAGCGTTTTGCGAATGGATTCGCCGGCGGTATATCCGTCTATAAAAAGCAATTCGAATTCATGGACGCCGGCTTCATTCAACTCAGATAAAATTTCAACATCAACGGGATCAACCGCTTTAACAAGGATCTTCTCGTTTTTGGAGTGCAAAATCGTGGATGCAAACGCCCGGTCTATAAGCTCATCCGCATGGATGGGGATTAATTCTGCCTTCGTCGCTATTAAACGTTTGATGGCACGCTGTGAGAAAACACGGCCTGTTTTAACGAGGACATCACCGGTTTCAGGATCTTTGACATCTTTGCTGGCCCGCCTGCCTCTTAAAAAATCTGGGTCGAATTTCTTAAAATATCTCTTGCCCTTAATAATAATTTTTTCCGTTTTATAAAAATAGGTCAGAAGATCCTCAACCGTGTATCCGAAAGCCTTGTAGAGGATTGTGGCTGGGAACTTGCGTCGCCTGTCGATGCGGATGTAAACAATGTCCTTGGGATCGATCTCCATATCGATCCAGGAACCGCGAACCGGAATGATTCTGGAACTGTAGATTATTTTACCGCTGGAGTGACTTTTACCTTTGTCGTGGTCGAAAAATACCCCGGAGGATCGATGTAGCTGACTGACGACCACCCGTTCAGTTCCGTTGATTATAAAAGTACCTTTATCAGTCATCAGGGGTATCGTACCGAAGTAAATCTCCTGCTCTT
>CAMYLH010000212.1 GCA_947259065.1 uncultured Desulfobacterales bacterium | reverse complement strand
GGAATACACGCCGGGGATGTTGGTGCGGTGTTTTCCATCGTGCTTGATATAGCCGTCAGCAGTCACCTCAATACCCATCTTTTGAGCGAGCTCAACGGCCGGGGTATATCCGATCGCAATGAATACACCGTTGGTTTTAAAGGTGGAAGATTCATTTGTTTTATTGTTGACAACAAGAATGTCCTCTACCCTTTCTTCTCCCCGGATTTCTTTAATTTCTGTATCCCAGAGCACCGCTATGTTGTTGTCGGAGAGTTGTTTCGCCAAAAAATCCTGGGCCCTTAATTTATCCCTCCGATGGATCAGGGTGACATCAACGCCCATATGGAAAAGATGCAGGGCTTCCGTCACGGCGCTGTTGCCGCCGCCGACCATGACCACCTTTTTGCCTTTAAACAGGGGGCCGTCACAGGTGCTGCAGTAGCTGACGCCTCTACCGGAAAGTCGCGATTCACCAGGCACATTCAGGTGGCGATGGGTGGCACCGGTGGCCAATAGCACGGATTTCGTTAAAAACTTCCTGCGGTTGGTCAATACGGTAAAGGGTTTTCCAGGATGCAGATCCATGACGGCTTCTCCTTGAAAAATCTGAACGTATTGCAGAGCGTGGCTAACCATGATATCCACCAGGGTCTTGCCGCCAACCGACGTAAAACCGGGATAATTTTCGACAATTGGTGTCGTGGCTACCTGTCCTCCAAGGGCTTCACGTTCCACGACGACAGTACGCAAGCCGCTACGGACGGAATAAATTCCCGCTGTCAACCCGGAGGGTCCTCCGCCAATGATCAGCAAATCGGTCTCCACCAATTCGGCATCACTGTCGGGTATAAAAATGGTCTGAGGCTCCAGTTTTTTTAAGGATAGGATGAAAACCTCTTCGGTCTGAGCTCCTTGTCCAATAAGGATATCATTGGCAAAGGCCTGGGGTACACTTTGAGCCGCATATTGGTTGGCCAATTCCGGTTCGCTCTGGATATCGATAATTTCAAGTGAAACTGATTCGGGCATTTCAACGGCTGCTTTTACCGCATTGATGGCCTCTTGCGGACAATAAGGACATGTTGGGCTGACAAATACTTTTATATTTCTCGGAGAATCGATTTTTTTGATGACCTTGAGCGACTGATCGCTGAGATTACTTTTACCCATTCCGACCAAAATCAGGATTTCAAGAAAAGTTCTGGCTTCCTCCCCCATGGGTGCACCCAGCCATCGAATGGAATATCGTTCCGGTGCAATCAACAACGAGGGGGAACTGGTAACATTCCACTTATGCGCCAATTCGTGATCTAAGTCATATTCCCGCAACGTAATTTTATTGCTAAGTTCGCGAAAAGCCCTGATGACCTGCCTATTGGAATGGGTAAAAACATCTTCATGACCCTTGGCGGTAAAAAGATAAAGCGGAATGTCATTGGGCAATTGTTCAAATGTCGCTTTAAGTTGAGCCAGGTAGGCTTCACTGGCCATAGCGTTTTGGGGTGCATCCTGATCATATGTCGAGTCTTGTTGCATAGTCCATATCTCCCTGAATTCTATGTAAAAGTATTATACCTGCATAAGACAATTAGTGTAAGTATGGGAAATAAGTGTGTCAACCTTGCTTAGCGCTTTTTTTACAGATCCATATTGGCTTTTATCACTTTTAATTCCACTTTTCCGTTATCGGTTTTCAGGAAAAATCCAGGGAATATGGAAAATGATACAACTGGTGAGAAAAGCGGCGTATTCGCTACATTAAATATTTCAACTCGACCGGGAGCGGAACTCCTTTGCCCATGGTGTCCTCGCCGTAATTAACACCGGCCAGCGTTTCAATATCTTTTAGCGTGCGGGCATCACCCTCAAAAACAACCTCTTTAAGTTGTTCCTTCTGAATTTTTCCTCCGGCCCACTGAATATCCAGCACACTGCTTGCATCGAAACGGTCGTCGTTAATGCATAACTCCACCTTTCCACCATAGTGCTGCACAATCTTGGCAACCAGCAGACTAGGGCGAGCGTGAAATCCGAGTTTCTGTGGGATACCCACTTTAATCTTTGCCCGCTCGATATTTTCATTGAGAATTTCCCGCGCCAATTCCTGACCGGTGGTCAAAAAGTGACAGGCGTAGAAAAGACCGTAATTTATGGTCCGGTCAAGGAGTGTTGCGGGATTAACCAGGGAGGATAGCTTGTCTTGAATAACCTTATAGGTGTTTTTATAACCGGCTTCATGCAGGTGACGCTCGTAAAAATGAAGCAACCGCCCCACCATCTGGAGAAGGTGAAACACGACTGAGAAGAAGCCTCTCAATTGCTTTAATTTTCGATTGCCGTAAAGGAAGCCGCCGTGAATAACATAGGTATCAAAAGAGGATTGGAGATTGTGTAACAGCATCTCATGACGTCGGATCTCAACCTCATTTACTTTGTCAGGAACAAGGGCCAGGATGTCCTCGTAGTCATAAGGATCATAGAATTTCAGCTGATCAAAATCTTTGGTAATGTTAAGAAAATCACTGGCAATTTTAACAATGCTCTTTTTCTGCGAATCCTTGTCCTGATCGTCAATGTCATAACGAAGAAGATCTCGGGTAGTTATGCTCGGGAAATCATCAGTCACAAACCGGTCTTGCGGGATTACAATGGCATGAGATCGAGCTTCCGCCAAGATGACCGGTGCCATTTTTATCAAGGTTTTTGTTAAAAAGTCTAGCGTAACTTCTCCTTCCTTTTTGAAGTCGCTGAATTCTGCAAGATCGTAGAAGGCAAGGCGATTCGTTAAATGCTTCTGAAAGTTTGCCCCCAGGCTCAGATGTCGCACGGCTGCCGAAAGCTCACGGTAAAAGTACCAATCCTTATTATTTTTGGCGCCATGGTAATCCAGAAAATCCTCGAGAAGCATGGAGGAGGATATCAGCTTTGAATAGAGTTTCTTGGAAAATTCATTTTTGGGGTCATTTGCAGCGGAAATATAGACGCAGCATTTCAGATAATCACGGGAAAAGATGCGCACTTTTTTTTCAAAGGAATTTTCGTGGCCTGGTTGTGAGTTCACCATTGATTGAATGTCATCCTTTTGCGTTCTTTGCGCCTTTGCGGTGAATAAATACATCTCGTTGAAAATCCAGATACTTATTTACCGCACAGCTTGAAATTTTTTCAGCAACCAAACTAAACGGCCGGAGCAACCCATAAGCCGAATTTTGTCCCCGATCCGGGTTACCCCAAACCGGGCAACGATCATTCATCTATGGAAGCCGGTTGCCCGACATCTCTTGCGACCTACCCGGGAACTCGAGCGGGCTACCCTCAAACGCTCCCCTATTTGGTCTTGCACCGAGTGGGGTTTGCCAAGCTTCCCCGGTCACCCGGGGAACTGGTGCGCTCTTACCGCACCGTTTCACCCTTACCCGGCGCCAGACTGGATGGTCTGCGCCGGGCGGTATACTTTCTGTTGCACTTTCCTTCGCGTCGCCACGACTTCATGTTATGAAGCACCCTGCCCTGTGGTGTTCGGACTTTCCTCTGCACCAACGCATTGATCCAGCGATCGTTCGTGCTACTCCGGCCGTTTGTTTTGATCTTCCCAGTAAATAATCCTCGCACAGCTGGGACAATTTTTCAAGCTGTTGCGATGCTGCAGCTCAATGAACATTTGAGGCGGAATATTCAAATTGCACCCCTGACAGACGGAGTTTTTAACTTCCGAAATAGCCACGGCATCTGGTTGTTTTGCTTTTACACGATAAAAAATGTCAAGTATCTGGCTGTCCAATGTATCCGTGACGGCGTTGCGATCAGACTCCAGCTGAGCCAGTTTCTGTTTGCATTGTTCGGTTTCCTGTTTGATGGAATCCTTTTCCAAGGTCGTGTCGTCAACAATTTTTGCATAACTCTGTTTTCGTTGGTTTAAATCTTTTTCGGCTCTCTCGATTTGTTCCAGATATTCCAGCATTTCATCTTCTATCTTAGAGTTTTTTAACTTTATATCTTCTATTTCCTTTAATGATGACTGATACTCTTTATTGGTCTTAACAGATCGCAGTTTCACATGGCTTTTTTGGATCTTGCCAAGGTTCATTTGGACATCGGATTCATAAGTGCGATATTTTTTATTGAGTTCAACGATAACCTTCTCATCGTCCTCGACTTCGTGCACGAATTTTCCTAGTCTCTCATCAAGAATTTCGATCCGATCCGGTATTCCTTTCAAAAAAGATTCCAGTTTTTGGGCTTCGATATCTATTTTTTGAAGTTTTACCAGGGTAACAATCTGCTCTTCGGTGATTTTTGGCATTGGTTTTCCCGTTCGTTGTCAGTCATTTTTAAGCACTTTTGGTGGAAAAAATGCTAAGCTACATTTAATCGAGATGGGCACATACAGTGTTGATCCGCCGCATCAGTTCATTTACAATTAAAAAGGCGCGGGTTGTTGCATACCCGCGCCTGCACCATGAATTCTCACGGCCGTATAACTTCGCCATACTGAGTCACCCTGAATACGTATCATGAAATACCAAGAGAATATATTCCAGACAGCTTAAAAGCTTTTAAAATGCTGCGGCAAAAGAGTGGGCCCACCTGGGATCGAACCAGGGACCTACCGGTTATGAGCCGGTGGCTCTGCCAGCTGAGCTATGGGCCCGTTTAACATGAACTTTCCTATCCGTCCACGATCCGTTTGTCAAGTATCGATAAAATTTTTCAGCTTACGACTCCGGGTTGGATGTCTTAACTTTCTCAACGCTTTGGCTTCAATCTGCCGGATACGCTCACGGGTCACCGAAAAATCCTGCCCCACTTCTTCAAGGGTGTGGTCGGCTTTCTCGCCAATACCAAAGCGCATACGAAGCACTTTTTCCTCACGTGGTGTCAACGTTGCCAAAACCTTCCGGGTTTGTTCCGATAGGTTCATGTTGACAGCCGCATCGGAGGGAAGCATGAATTTTTTATCTTCGATAAAATCACCCAGATGGCTGTCTTCTTCTTCTCCGATCGGAGTTTCC
>CAMYLH010000211.1 GCA_947259065.1 uncultured Desulfobacterales bacterium | reverse complement strand
AGTCTTCCTGACCGGCGTCAGTTGTGTCGGCAAGACCACCATTGGTCGTCGTCTCGCCGAGCTCATGGGCCTTCGTTTCTTCGATCTCGATACGGAGATCGAGCAGTTCTTTGGCCTGTCCATCGAACGGCTTCAGCAGAAATATTGGATACCACATGACTTCCGTAAAGAAGCCGCCAAGGCGCTCTCGTGTCTCTTGGACAAACCGGAAAGTCAGCAGGCCGTCATCGCCTTGCCGCCGAGCGGACTGATGGGCGGCTATCTGGCCGTCATCAAGAAAACCCAGGGACTGAAGGTCGCATTGCTGGACACACCGGAACGGATCTTGGATCGCGTCGTATTCTACGATGTGGATTCCAGGCCGATGGACAAGCGCCTGACCAATGAAGAGCGACCGCTGTATCTGAAGGAGATCAAGAAAAATATCACATATTTCAAAAAGTCATACACGAGGGCTGATCTACAGGTCAGCATCGAGGACATGGATGTCGAGCAGGCCGCACATCACATACTGGCGCAACTGAACGCCTGCAGCCCGTAATGTTTCCTGATCCAGACGCTGCAACAGAACACCTACAAGGCTCGGTCGAGCGTGTCACCTTCCACAGTCCCGAGAGCGGCTTCTGCGTGCTGCGGGTCAAGGTGCGGGGCCAACGTGATCTGGTGACCGTCATCGGATCAGCGGCCACAATCACGCCCGGTGAGCATGTTGAGTGCACAGGCACCTGGACCAACGACCGCCAGCATGGCCTTCAGTTCAAGACCCAGCACTTGCGGGCCATCCCGCCCAGCCCTAGAGGGCATCGAGAAGTACCTCGGCTCTGGAATGGTCAAGGGTATAGGCCCGCATTTTGCCCGCAAGCTGGTGCGTGCCTTCGGGGAGCAGGTCTTCGACATCATCGAGCGGGAACCGGACCGGCTGCTGGAACTGGAAGGTATCGGACCCAAGCGCAAGGAGCGAGTGACCCAGGCGTGGGCGGAGCAGAAGGTGGTGCGGGAGATCATGGTGTTCCTACAGTCCCACGGTGTCGGCACCGCCCGCGCCGTGCGCATCTACAAGACCTACGGTGACCGGGCGGTCGAACGGGTACAGGAGAACCCCTACCGGCTCGCCCTCGACATCCACGGCATCGGGTTCAAGACCGCGGATGCCATTGCCCAACGACTGGGCATCCCCCGGGACGCCCTGATGCGCGCCCAGGTCGGTGTGCGGCATGTATTGCAGGAGATTGCCGGGGACGGCCACTGTGCCGCCTACAGGCCTGCAACATCGGCTACAATAATCGACTGGGGGCCAAGCTCATGGGATTTGATACCGAACCAACCGGTTTTGAAAAAACCATCCTGTCCGATCTTCAGGGTGCATGGCAGTGTCTTCGTCGGGAGGTCGCCGACAACCCGGGATTCGACGGTTGGGACCGGACACTGTTTCATATTGACGAAGCCATGAGTTGGGAATGCGTTCGTAACCTCAGGCAGATGAACAAGACCTTGGTGTTGGTGCGCAATCTGATCCAACGGGGAAAGGCACCAGCAGGGGTTCTTGAGTGCCTGGACTCTATTAACGAACTGATGGCCGAGACCCTGGAAGCACTGGACCATCATGAGATCTGATGAAAAAAGCCTACCGAGTCACAATTTGGTGTGAGAACGGCTACCTTTACACCCCGCAGTGGTTTCGCGAGCTGGAGATCCCGGACTCCTACTCGCTATACTAGGTACACCGGCTGAGGCAGGGCAGCGAACCTCGCATACTCGAACAGACCGGCTCTAATCCGAAACAGTTCCCGGCCATAAACGGGCGACGGCCGATGCTGTCAATGCTTTGAGGCTGGCGCAACATGGATCCAACTTTCACCACCAAACAGGGACAATACCTGGCGTACATCTATTGCTACACAAAGATCAACGGAAAACCTCCTGCCGAAGCTGACATGCAACACTACTTCAAGGTAAGCCCGCCATCCGTCCACCAAATGCTCGTCAAGTTGGAAAGCCTTGGCCTCATCGAAAGAAAGCCGGGCGTGGGGCGCAGCATCCGCGTTCTCATCGATCCAGATAAGATTCCACGTCTACAATGAATACGTCGTTCAGGACTGACTCCGGCCATTCGTATCCCAACTATGTCAGTCCCTGAAACAGCATAGACCGTGAGCTTGCGCCATTGCTGACTTCAAAGCGACGGGGACCTTTTCCAGCCGCAAGCCGGAGAAGGCGACCTATGACTCGATCGCCTACCGGTATATCTGCGCCAACACCCACCCCGACCATGACACCACATCGCCGCGTTCCGCAAGCGTTTCTTGAAGCAGCTGGAAGGCTTCTTCGAGCCCTCCGAACACATAAACCGTCACCGAAATCCCCGTATTCAAGTCTTTACCGGTATCCTGCGAAACGGGATAATCCCTGCAATATCGCCGTTCGTGAAGCGAGCTGCGACAAATACCCAAATCTGGGAAGTGTCTTCATGGCCACCATTACAAACCAGCAGTTAGATGTTCAGGACGAGTTGCTCAAAGCTCTCGCCAAAGTGGATCGGCCGAGTGCGGTTTGCACGTCAGGTGATAGGCCGTTGACGATGCCGGGGCTGGAGGTCGGAGAACTCGGCGCGTTGTCATTACCTCTCGGTAAGACGCAGGCGCGCAAGCTTATCAAACAGTGCCGCCAAGCCCCTTACGGTAAGGGAATGGAAACGCTAGTCGATACCGATGTACGGCGAACCTGGGAACTTGACCCCGATCAGTTCCAGTTGACAAACCCGAAATGGGAGGAGTTGGTCGAGGAAATCGTCGCCAACGTACAACGGGAGCTGGGACTTGAGGATCGCAAACTGACGGCTCATCTGTACAAGCTGCTGGTTTATGAAAAAGGGGGATTTTTTCTGCCGCACCGCGACGGCGAAAAGCTCGACCGGATGGTGGCTACGCTGGTTATTGTCTTACCTTCGGTGTGTGAAGGTGGCGAGTTGATCGTGTCGCATGACGGCTGGCAGTACGAGATCCAGTTTACGGGCGCTACCTCGGGGTACGAGTTAAGTTATGCCGCGTTCTACGCTGATTGTGAGCACGAGATCCGGCCGCTGCGAAGCGGGTATCGCTTGTGCCTGACATACAACGTCACGCTCGCCAAGTCGCGGAGCAAAAAAGGTATCAGCGCTCCGTCCTATGGCGCGGCCGTTACCGCCATTAGTAAATTGCTCGACGATTGGCGCGAACATGAGGATAGACAAAAGATCGCCGTCACCCTCGATCACCGCTACACACAGGATGGCCTGAGCGTGGATACGCTGAAGGGAATCGATCGGGCGCGGGCCGAGGTGCTGTTCGAGGCCGCGGAGCAAGCAGATTGTGTGGCTCATCTGGCCCTGGTCACGCTGTGGCAAAGCGGAGAAGCCGAAGGTGGATACGACGAGTACTCATACAGAGGCGGCTATCGAGGCTATCACCGTTCCGACTTCGAGGATGAGGATGACTACGATGAGACCGGCGACGATTATGAGATGGGCGAGATCTATGATCACAGCCTGTCCGCCAACCACTGGTCGGACCCCCATGGGAAAAAGGTGCGTCTTGGTGAGATCCGTTTAGACGAAGAAGACATCGTATCGGAGGCGCCGCTGGACGATGGAGACCCCAACAGCGAAGAATTCGAGGGTTTCACGGGCAACGCCGGTATGACATTGGAGCGATGGTATTATCGCGCCGCGATTGTGATCTGGCCACGCGATAAGCACTTTGCGGTACTCTGCGGCGCCGGCACGGACGCCGCAATTGGCGGGTTGCAACCGCTGGTCAATCGGCTCAAGCGAACGGCGAAGGCCAAACGGGAAAAGCAACGTCGGGAATGCTTATCCTTCGCGGCAGCGATCATCGATTCCTGGCAGGCGAGCCGCAGGTCTTCCTGGAACGAGGCCGACCCTGTGGACCGCAGTGTCTTTCTGCCACTGCTGCAGGAACTGGGCGATCCCGGTCTCGTTCGTCGCTTCCTCTCGCAAGTGATGGTTGGCGATGGCGGGATGCAGCTCGACAGGTCCTTCGGCAAATTCTGTAAGCAGCATGGCTGGGTTAGTTTTGAAGCGGAATTGACGTCGGTGATCGAAGCTACCACAGCAGCGACGATCAACCGCAATGCGGAGTTGTTGGCAACCTTGTGTCTGCAACGAGACAGGAATGCCGAACGCATCGAGCTTTGTACCCGGCTGTCGGAGAGGGCGGTAAAGGCGCTGGAGGCGTTCGACCAACAGCCGTCTGAGAGCAGTTGGCAACTCAGAGAGATCGACCGGTCAGCATTGCTGAGTTCGCTGGTCAAGGCGATGCTCGCTATTGACGCGGTGAAGCCGTTGTCGCGTCTGATCGATCACGCACTCACCCGTGTCGACAAGTACGATCTAACCGGTGCGCATCTCACCGCGATCTTCAGCCTCGAGTCCCGGATTGAAAAACTCCCCGCGGTCAACGATGCGATCTCACACTGGCTCGGCGCGTGCCGCCACGAGTTGGAAAAGCGCACCGCTCAGGCCCCACAGAAGCCGACCGATTACCGACGTGCGGACAAACTGTCATGTACCTGCCGCGACTGCGGCGCGCTGAGTGCGTTCCTGGCCAATCCGGACCAGAAGCAAGGCCGCTTTCCACTCGCCAAAAAACGCCGCCAACACCTGCATCAAATCATCGACGGAAACCGCTGCGACCTCACCCATGTGACAGAACGCCGCGGCAGCCCTTTCACTCTAGTTTGCACCAAAACCACGGCATCATACGAGGCCGCGTGTAAGATTCACGAGCGCGACCTGCAAAATCTGTCGCGCATCATCGCGTTAGAGAATAAGACCTGTTAGGCCCGTCGCTTATCCCAGTGGGTGTACATCTTCACGCCCGCTGAACAACTGTTTGAACAGCTCGATCTATTCGCTGGCAAGCGACGCTTGATCCGGGGAAGCGGTGGAATCTGCGGGAGCATGCTCAGCGGGTGCACCCAAGGGAAGACTGCGCCGTTC
>CAMYLH010000210.1 GCA_947259065.1 uncultured Desulfobacterales bacterium | reverse complement strand
ACGCCCCCGTGCTCATCCACCACGACGGCCATGTGCTGTTTTCTCCTTTTAAACTCTTGCAGCAAATTATCCAACTTTTTATTTTCCGGCACAAAATAAGGCTCGCGCATCACATCGCGGGCCTCTGCCTGGGCGGATGAAGTTACCTGGTGCATGAATAGATCTTTGACATTTAAAATTCCGATGACATGATCGATATCTTCCTCGATCACAGGAATCCGGGTAAAACCGGATCGGATGATTTCCTCAAGATCCAGTTTCTCATCTGCATTGATAACAAACATATCCGCACGGGGTGCCATGATTTCCGATGCACTGGTATCATCAAATTCAAAGATGTTGTGGATAAGCTCTTTTTCTTCTTCTTCTATTCCCCCTTCTTCCTCGACCACTTCAACAAAGGTCATCAACTCTTCTTCGGTCACTAGTGGTTTTTTCAGAACCTTGCCGGTGAGTTTGGGGATGAAGTTCAACATGAAAATTATCGGGGCAAATAGTATCGACAGCCAGTACAGTGGAATGATGACCAGTCTGGCGATGAGGATATTATTTCTGGTGGCGATTGATTTAGGAAAGATTTCGCCAAAGATTAAAATAAGCAAAGTCATAATGCCGGTGGCAATTCCCACGGCATTGTGAGAAACCAGCTCAATGGTAACCGCCGTGGCCAGCGCCGAGGCGCCGACATTTACGATATTGTTGCCGATGAGAATCGTGGAAAGCAGCCGGTGATGATCGTCTTTCATTTTTTTGATCAGTGAATTTGCCATTCCCTTCTCTTTGGCGAGATGAACGGCTTTGGCCTTGCTGATGGAAAATAGAGCAGTTTCGGCGGAGGAAAAAAACCCAGAGAGCAAGAGGAGGACAAATAAAATCACCAATTGATTAATTAGCATCTGTGTTTCTGATATCGTCATCAATTTGTTTGAAGTTGCCCTCTTCTCCTTATATGTGAATTAATCTTTTGCGCATCTCAATTGAGAAGACCGTTGCAGAATTTCGGGATAATTACATCAGTGAGGGACGTCGACGCCCCCGTTTAGCGGAAAAGCCGATGATAAAACCCACCAGGAGTACCCCGGAACCGGCTAAAAACCATTTGATATATTGATTCATTTCAAGTCCACGCAATTCTTTGTCCAACGCATTGGCTCTTTTGGTTTTTTCGGCAAGTTGGGTACTGACCTCCTGGTATTTTTTTTTAAGGTTTAAAAATTCAGCTGCGCTGGCCTTTAGCTCCTTGTAATCGGTTGTGAGCGCTTTTTCGTTGCTGTCGAGGGAAGATTTGAAGGTTTGGTTTTCCTCTTTAAACCGGCTATTTTCCTCAATCAAGGCGGTAGCCTGCTGTCTTAAGGTAGTATATTTGCTTTGCAATTGTTCAAGTCTAACAGCGCTGGTCGGTTGCTCGACCAGATACCTGTTCAAAACATAGCCCTCTTTCCCATTTGCAAGTCTCACCAGCGACCAGTTTTCACCAGGTTCCACGACCTCTAACTGTTGACCTGATACCACCAGGGCCAGAATCTTGTATTCCGTGCTCGGACCGGTTCGCAACGGCAGCTTCAGCAAATCCGTCACATACCTGGTTTCAGCAAAGCTAATAGCAGAAGAACACATCACACAAATTCCGATAAACACGATTCGCTTAAGCAGGATTTTCATAACCGTTACACTCCCTGATAAATGTTGACGAATTTTTCTTGATATAATATTTTACAACATTTTGTTAAAATAGCAAATTATGGCAACATTGTCTTTAAAAATGTTGGCGCATATGATATTCTTATAGCAATACTCATGTATTTAGCTTAATTTATTATGAATATTAACAGTTTCCAAACTATGCCCATTGAATAATTCGAATAGGATGGTTTAACCCGTATGATAGCGTATGATTTACAATGCATCAATGGCCATTCTTTTGAAGGTTGGTTTGAAGACCGCAAGGCCTACCTCGACCAGAAAAAGAAAGGCTTGATCACCTGTCCGGTTTGCAACGATACCTCCGTGGACAATGTGCCTTCCACATTTGCCATAAAATCTTCCCAAACTTTCAAACCCAAGGCCCTTTCAACTGAAGAAGCCGCCCTCGCCAAAATTGGAAAAGAAGCCTATGAATTTGTTGAGAAAAACTTCGATGACGTTGGCTGCAATTTCGCCAAAGAAGCCTTGAAAATCCACTACGGTGCCACTGAACCCCGCAATATTCGGGGTGTAAGTACCAAAGAAGAAGAAAAAACCCTCAAAGAGGAAGGAATCCAGTTCTTTAAACTTCCAATGCCGGTCACCCAAGATACGGATTCATGATCCCGCAAGGTCAAGAGTTCACAGGTTCAGCTTTCAGGGTTGCCTTTCTTTGGAGGCATGCAGAAGTGTGAGGATCCTTGCTCAGGATATCTCAAGTGAGAATCCAAACCTTCTTACCCAGGAGCCTCCCTTATGAAACTTCATGGATGTATCAACTAGCTGAACCAAGCCTAACAGCCAGACTTGAAAGGCGCCGATGTGGTTTGTCATTTTTCAAGGCGATCTGCAAGGCTTTTTGGGTGCCGATAAGAACGACTAATTTTTGGCCTCTCGTCATGGCGGTATACAAAAGATTTCTCTGTAACAGGATATAATGTTGGGTCACCAGCGGTAAAATTACGGCCGGATATTCAGACCCCTGGGACTTGTGTACCGAAATCGCATAGGCCGTCGTAAGCTGATCGAGTTCCTCGGCCGCGTAAGGCACGGTTCTGCCGTAATAATCCACCGAAAGCTCTTTTTTTTGTCGGTCAATACTGCAAATTATCCCGATATCTCCGTTGTACACTTCCTTTTGGTAATTATTTATTAGGTGCATAACTTTGTCGCCAATTTTAAACGAATTACCCTGGGCCTCCATCAAAACAGGTTCTGGGTTTAAAGCCTTTTGAAGCATTTGATTCAGGTTAATCGTACCCACCGATCCCCTGTGCATCGGCGTTAAAACCTGGATGTCATGGATGGGGTCCAGGTTAAATTTGCTGGGTAGCTCTTCCCGGCACAGCCGGACGATCCTCGCTGCCACCTGATCCGGATTGCTTTGATCGATGAAATAAAAATCACTGAAACCGTCAAAATCCTTATCCTCCAGGCTTGTGCAAACGGGCGTTTCACCCTGACGTACTTTATGGGCGTTCACGATGATAGTGCTTTCTGTGTCCTGCCGGAAAATTTTATTGAGGTAGAATACCGGTATGCGACCCGAGTCGATTATATCCGACAATACATTTCCGGGGCCGACGGATGGAAGCTGGGATATATCTCCGACCAATACCAGTGCAGCCGATACCGGTACGGCGACCAGGAGATGATACATTAAAAAGGTATCGACCATAGACGTTTCATCTATGATGATGGCATCGGCATCCAACGGGTTATCGCGGTTTCGCAAAAAGCCGCCTTCGGTGAAATTGTAGCCCAAAAGCCGGTGGATGGTGCCGGCCTTTCTTTGGGTAACCTCCGCCATCCGTCGGGCAGCCCGGCCGGTGGGGGCAGTCAGGAGCACGCGTTTGCCCTGGTTTTCAAAAATTGTGCTGATTGAACGCAGGAGTGTTGTTTTGCCGGTTCCCGGGCCGCCCGTAATAATCACAATTCGGTGGGAAAAGATCTCCTCAAGCACCTGAAGTTGTTCGGCCGACAAATTGATGGCAAGTTTCTCATGAATCTGGCGTGATATCCGATCGGCATCGATAGCTGCAGATTCTGCCGGTAGAGACAGCAGCGCCTTCAATCTGCTTGCCAGTCCGACTTCCGCCAGATGTAAATCTTTCATATAAATGGCGCTGGTGGGTTCACCGTTTCCAAGGGGTTCCACCACAATGACCTTTGCAGCAGACATTTCGTCGATGGCCTTTTGGATTGCCGGACGGCTGATTTGAAATAAATTCTCACAACGCGAGAAAAGATTTTCTGATTCAGCGAAGGTATGGCCCTCATCTGCGTTTTGCATGATGATGTGACGAATACAGGCCCGCACGCGGTGGGGATCCTCTTGCTCCACTCCCAGTTTGCGGGCAATCGTATCGGCGATATTAAATCCGGGCCCGGCAAAGTCTTCGGCCAGAACATAAGGGTCATCACGGATAAGGTCTAATGCATCCGGTCCGTATTCTTTGTATATTTTTGCGCAATAGGAGCTCCGAACACCCATTTGCTGCAAGAACTTCATTAACCGTCTCAAGGTATGGTGCTCTTTCCAAGTGCTTTGTATCATAGCGGATTTGGCTTCACCGATGCCCTCGACGTCAATCAGTCGTTCAGGCGTACTTTCGATAATTTTCAAAGTTTGAGCCCCGAAAGCCGCCACCAATCTTGCGGCCAGCGACGAGCCGATCCCTTTAATGATGCCGGATGCAAGATAGGCCCGGATACCTTCAGCCGCCGCCGGCAATGTCACTTCGTAGGAATAAATTTTGAATTGTTGTCCGTATTTGGGATGGGATTGCCAGGTACCTTTAACCTTAAGGGTTTCACCGGGACTTACGCCTGCCAGGTACCCGACCACGATGACCTTGGCAGCCGGATTGGAGGTCTTCAAACGTGCAATCGTGTACTGGGTATCTTGGTTAAAATAGGTGATATGCTCCAAGTGCCCTTCGATGGTTATCAAGGAAGCGTCGTTTTTATTATAGGGATTCATTTTCGGGTGCGGGCGGCTGAGTTCTCAAGGTAGAATGTTCATCGGCAAGGATCCATTTGGCTGCATCGTACAAATTATTCGCTGTGTAATCCGCGTCAATCTGTTTGGCCTTCAGAATATGTCGGGCCTCATCATATTTTCCGGTTTTAACTAGCACTGCTTTGCCGCATCCGGCGTTGCGGGCACACTCGATGTCTTTGGCGCTGTCGCCCACCATAATCGACGTTGGCAAATCAATGTTGTATTTGCGCTGCGCCTGTAACAGCAATCCCGGGGCCGGTTTGCGGCATTCGCATCCATCATTGGGCATGTGGGGGCAGAAAAAAATATCCATTATCTTGCCACCGCCTGATACGATGGCCTCTTTCATCATGGCATGAATTCGGTCGAGTTCAGCGGCGGAGATGAATTTACGGGCAAGCGCCGATTGGTTGGTGATCACAATGGAGGTGAATCCGCTGAATGTCAATAGTCGGATAGCCTCGATGCTGCCGGCAATAAATTTAAATTCGGACCGGTTTTTGATATAATCCGGTGAATCGTGGTTGATCGTACCGTCCCTGTCTAAATATACGACGTTGCGTAAAATTGTCTGGCTCATCTGCTATTCTGCAACCATAAACGCGTCCGGATAGCCGTCTTGAATGAGAATCGCTTCGTTCATTACGGCATCTTCCAGGGTTTTAAACGTCCCCACGCGAACTCTGTAAAATTTCATATCCCCGCGGTCGTAAAGGGTGATGTGGGCATTTTTGTACTGTTCAGCGAGCTTGCGTTTAAGCCTCTCGGCATTTTCACGATGTGCAAAAGCACCGACCTGAAAAGTAAAGTTCCCCGAAAAATAGTCTCCCTGAACAAAGGTGCGGCCCGTACCGCCGTCGGTAGTCGCAGGCGTCCCCAAGGCGACGATCTCGACCTTGGCCGTGCCGGGTCCGACGAGTCCGAGTTCTTTGGCCGCCGTATAGGAAAGGTCAATAATTCTGCCCCGCACAAAAGGTCCCCGATCGTTGATCCGCACTTCCAATTTTCGATTGTTTTCAAGATTATGGACCTGCACGTAGGTGCCAAGCGGCAGGGTTTTGTGAGCTGCCGTCATGGCATACATGTCGTAGATTTCACCATTGGAGGTTTTTTTACCGTGAAAATCTTGCCCGTACCAGGAAGCCATCCCATGTTGGCGAAAACCTTTAGAATCCGGCATGGGCTGATACCATTTACCAAATACTTTATAGGGCTTGGGATAACTGACCGGCTGCTGCGGAGGAGTCCCATTGTTGGCACAGCCGCTGGCGAAAAATAATAAGCCAACCAGGGCAGGGAGAAACCGAATTAATCTACTTTTTATGGGAAGGCAAATTAAGGATTTGATAATTTGATCATTCTCCTCGTGATCCGACATTTATGTTTTCCATGTAAGGCCACAGTCTTAGTTCCACTTTATCATATTTATCTTTGCTTCAGCCCCTTTTTATAACAGACTGATATAGGGGAATAAACGAATGCCTAAAGTGAACTAAATTGCCTAAAATGACTAAAATTAAGGAATCGCTACGCTCTATCTGTTTTTATAAAATTGACAGA
>CAMYLH010000209.1 GCA_947259065.1 uncultured Desulfobacterales bacterium | reverse complement strand
TTCTGTAAAAAGTCGGAATTTCGATTTTTTTTCATTTTAACATACTGAATTTAAAAGCTTTTAATTTTTATTTTTGTGCTTTTTGCACCTTTTTGCGGCTATATCGATAAAAAATATCGAAGGGTGGAGTCGCTTCGCTGTGTCTTTTTAATACAAGTAAAACAGACAGAATACCATCCTTCGACATTCGATATTCTGCGGTTCGACATTCGTTATTCGCTTTTATCTCATACCTTCAAACTTGTCCGCCTACGTAGGATGCGACACTCGACATTCCATATACCCTTACCTTATCTTCAGCCATGCATGCCACTCGACCATCAGCAGCGCACAACCCATGATGACAAACAGCATCCATAGCGGCTGCTGGGTGGAAATTTCTGCTGAAACCGGAGGCGGTTCAGACTGATCGGATAGATGTTCAAGAGACATTGAGTTGATGTCGGACTCGGACGCATCCGTCAGATTTACGGTAAAATAGCGTTCTTTGTCGTTTTCAGCGATCGTATAGATGCCCACTGTGCCGGTGTTTGTATACCTAAACGGATTCATCTTGACGGAGTGCTTTTCCCATTTCTCATAGGGTGCCCGGGTGTATAGGGTATCCGTTTCGGAATTTAAGTGGATATCAAAAGCCTCCCCGGCTTGTGTCTGTAAAATTGAAAATTCAAGCTTAAGCGGATTGAGCCAATTGAAAATATTGCTCATCATCACCGGGAAGGCGACTTTTAAGGGAAGATCGGATCGGGTAAAATCAAAGCCTATCAGAACGCCCCGCAGTCCATTTTCTTCAAAAGTGTACATTAATCCCGTCCGGGCTGACGCAACCACCGGCTGCAACTGCGGGTCCGCCTGGAGGGTTGCAGCTTCTTCTACGATCAACCCGCTTAGATTTACATTTGCCATCAAAGGGCTTTTACGATCCCAGGTTAGAATCTCAGGCAAGCGAACCCGGCCGGTTTTAATTAGCGGGATTGAAGGAGAATAGGCGTCAATGAGTAGAAAGTTACCCCTGTTGGTTTCAGGAAAATCCATGCGGTCCACAATGACGATATCATGCCGGGCGGTCTGTTGGGGCCAGGAAGAAGGTATGATCTCTTTAACTGAATTGACTTTAAAATTCGGGTAGGCGGCCAGAAGTTTTTCTAAAAAGTGATTTCCTTTCGACACCAATAAAACCCAAATCTCTTTTGCTGCATTCAAAGATAAATAAGCCCGGTTATCCACGGTAAGGTCATCATCGATTTCGAGAGTCGCTCTGGCGATCCCGCTTATGAGACCGGAGTAAGGGATGATCAGCATTTTTTTTTCTTGGGCGTCGAACCTGATGACATTCTCAAATAATACGGCCCGATCAATCGTCAGACGAATGGAAAATTCAACCGGGGCGAGATCAAAATTTTTTATCTCCAGCATAAACTCATAAGAATCACTGTGATCGATCTGTTGCCGGAATTCAAATTTCGTAATTGCGACATTATGTTCCCCACCGGAGATAACAATCGTTCTTATCTTAGGATGATTTTTAACGGAGGCAGAGAAATCTTGGCCGGCTCCGTCGGAAATTAGATAAAGCAAATCCTCTTTCGCCGGATCAACGAAGGAAAGGGCCAGGTATATGGCGGATTCTAAATGGGCCGCGGCGTCCGAAGGTTGGAGTCCCTTGATAAGCTTTTGTGCTTGACTCGAGTTGTCAATAAAGCCGGTTTTAAGGACAGGTTTTTTTCCGGCTTCCACAATCATAATTTTTTGCCCCGGCTCGCGTTTTTCAATTAATTGGAGGGCTTTTTGTCGAGCCAGATCAAAGCGAATCCCTGATCCGGACCTGGTTTTCATGCTGGCACTTGCATCAATGACGAGAATCATATTGCCCTTTTTGGCGGCCAGATACGTCCAGCTCGGTTTGGCCAGTGCCAATGCGACCAGGATCACGATGAGGATCTGCAAGAAGAGCGGTAGATTTCTTTTCAAGCGTTCAAAACTCAACTGATGACCGCTTTCCTTTAAGACTTGATTCCACAAAAAAAGGTTGGTCACATCAACCTGCCTGGGCTTCGGCTTCAGGGTGTGGATGATAATCAGGATGGGGATGGCTGCTAACGTGAGCAACATATAAGGGCTATGAAAGAGCATAATTCAAATCAAACCGTATAAATTTTTCAGAATTTGGATTTCGGACCCGCCGTCGTCCGATAGGGCGGGACTATGGCGCGGCAAGCATGCGGTATTATCATCATCGACTAAGAATATTTTATAGTGGATGGGCTGATATCCGCAAAAGGATCGTTCTAAGGCCTTAATCGCGGCTGGAAGCCGCTCCCAAACAACTAATCCGCGAAGATCTGTGTAAATCTGTGTCCCGTCTTTATAGTAGGGTTGGACAGTGTGCCGACCCAATTCACGTTGAATAGTTTACTGGTTGATTAGGTAAATCAACGATATTTGAATCACCGAAACAGTGCACCTTTTGATAGATAATCCGTTAAAAGCGTATTAAATGGTATATGGGTGTCACACAGGAAATAATTCATGCCATAGTGGTTACAATAGCTTTTGATGCCGCTTATAAATTCGTCGATTTTTTTCCGATAAATTTCCAATAAATTCTTGTTTACAAAGGCTACTTTTTTCTCTCCGGTTTCACATTCGTTGAGCAGAAGATGGCCGGTCTTGGACCAATAGAGTTCCTCATGATTCATTACCTGAATCAAATTGATATCGAAATCTCTGAAAGCCAAGGCCTTCAGTCCGTCTTCATAGCCTTGGGGATCAAAAAAATCGCTGATGATAATTGCAATTCCAGGGTTTTTGCAGATAGCTGCATACGCCTTCAGGCTGTCGTTAACATTGGTTTGATCCGATGGTTTGAGAGACTGAAAGAATTTAAGTACCTCAAGGTATTGTTTTTTACCCCGGGCCGGTGGTTTGATTTTGACAATTTGATTGTTAAACGCCATCAAACCGGTTTTATCCAAATTGGATAAACAGATATAACTTAACGAGGCGGCAATCTTTTTCGCAGTAATATCTTTGGACGGTGTGCCGCTGTCCATTGACCGGCTTATATCCAGCAGGATGTGGGCGGTCTGTCCTTTTTCAGCGTGAAATAACTTGATAAACAGCTTATCCAGGCGCCCATAGACACTCCAATCCACATAGCGCAGGTCATCACCAAGATGGTATTTTCTGAAATCCAGAAACTCAAATCCCTCGCCGCTTTGCCAGGAGCGATATTCACCCCGGCGCGGATTGCGTGTGCTTTTGCGGGATACGATCTTAAGCTTTTCCAGCTGCCTTAAAAACTCATCGTCAATGAAAGCGTCAAGATGGTCGGACATGGGTGTACTCCGGGTGTTTCAGTGTTCAGGTGTCAGACGACAGAGAACAGAAGACAGAGGACAGAGATAAGAAGACAGAAGCTGGGAAGCCAGGAGGTTGGAAGGCGGGAAAGCTAAAACACGGAATCTTGTCAAGCCTCTTTATCCCTGCGCCTTACGCCTTTGTCCTTTATCCTTTCGCCTTTAGCCTTTCACCTTTGTCACTTTACCTTATACTTCTGCCTTCCGGCTTTCAAGCCTCCAGGCTTTCTGGCCTTCCATTCATTCAACATTCAACATTCAAAATTCAGCATTTCTCATTCGTCATTCGTCATTTACTATTCAGAATCTCCTCGACCAGTTCATCCGCATCGACACCATCGGTTTCACCTTTGATATTGAGTGCCATACGGTGCCTTAAGGCGGGTTTGGCAACATCTTGGATATCTTCCAGCGAAACATTGAAACGTCCATCTATCAAAGCGGATACCTTGCCGGCCAGAATGATACTTTGCATGCCTCTGGGGCTTGCGCCAAACAGGACGTATTCCTTGATTCGGTCGGTGGCATGTTCATTATCGGGATGGCTGGCCAATACCAGCCGGGTGGTAAAATCCTTTACGTGGGTAGCAACCGGCACCTTTTTGACAAGGGAGATCATCTTAAGGATTACATCTGCCCCGATCACCCGACTTAATTCATAATGATAATCCTCGGTGGTCTTATCTAAAATTTTCTGGAGCTCACCCTGATTGGGATAATTCATCTTGAGTTTGAAGAAAAATCTATCGATCTGGGCTTCAGGAAGCGGATAGGTGCCTTCCATTTCGATCGGGTTCTGGGTGGCAAGCACCATGAATGGCGGTTCTAAATTATATTGTGAACCAAATACCGTAACTTTTCCTTCCTGCATGGCCTCCAGCAGGGCCGATTGAGTTTTAGGACTGGCCCGGTTAATTTCATCGGCCAGGATGAGCTGGCCGAATATCGGCCCTTTGTAAAACTCAAAATAGCGATTTCCCTTGCCGTCCTCTTTGACGATGTTTGTACCCAAAATATCAGCCGGCATCAGATCCGGTGTAAATTGGATGCGGGAGTACTTGAGATCCAAAATTTTACTCAATGATCGGACGATCAATGTTTTGCCAAGTCCCGGTACACCTTCGATTAAAGCATGGCCGCCACAAAGCAGACAAATGAAGAGGTGTTTGATCAATGTTTCCTGACCAACAATAATTTTTGCCAGCTCTTTGACAACCAGTCCGAAATTTTGTCGGATGGCATCGACTTCGTTACTTAAATTCATGGGCGTTTTCTTCCGTATTTATACCGATCGATATAAAGTAATTTTTAATGTACTCGCGGTAGTTTATTGGAATATCTTCTTTTTGAAGAATGCTTTCAACCTCCTTGCGGTAGGTTTGAAAAACTTCTTCTTCTGTTAAACGGGCTTCACCAATGTCCGTCAAGGCCCGAATCTGAATCAGATAACTTTTGGCCGGGGAGGGCCTCATTTTATCTTGTGACACGGAACCTGGCGCTTTTTCGAGGTCATGGCTCAATTCATTCTCAGCTTTTGATTGGGCTCTGCCGGCCGAGACTGAATATCCTTCAGGCTGTCCCATTCCATCCTGCAGGTCATCGCCGGTCCTCTCCGATTTCCGGGAACCCGGATGATCGGCCCGACCCGCTGCGCTTCGGC
>CAMYLH010000208.1 GCA_947259065.1 uncultured Desulfobacterales bacterium | reverse complement strand
CTTGAAGCCGGTGGGGAAAACGGCCGATTTGCCCTTTTGTTGTGCAATCTTGGCGCTACGACCCCACCCGAAAATGTAAGGGCAGCTGTGGCGGCAGTTCGTCAATATGGCGTTTATGATGTTTGATTTTTATGCCTTATATCCTACCCGGTGCGCAAAGGGTCTATATGCAAATCCCTTCTAAAACAGAAAGTTTCCGGCTGATGAGCGAAATGAAAATGATGGAGCACATCGTGGTCCATTCGATGCAGGTTTGCCGGGTGGCGACCTACTTAACGGGGTATCTGGTGGCCCACCACAATCATCTCAATTCCAATCTGATCCGGTCGGCCGCCCTTCTGCACGACATCACCAAGACCAGAAGTTTTAATACCAGAGAAGATCATGCGCTTACCGGCGGTCAGTTCCTGACCGACCAGGGATATCCGGAAGTTGGCGATCTTGTCAGACAACACGTCGTGTTGGATGAATATTCAACTGCAAAGATTCCGGTCGAAGCGGATATTATCAACTATGCCGACAAACGGGTTCTTCACGATGAAATCGTTGATCTTGACAGACGACTGGACTATATCCTGGAAAGATACGCGAAAAAAGCGGAACATCGGGAACGAATTTCCCTTCTGTGGGAAAAAACAAAACATTTGGAAAATAGAATATTCAGTGAGTTGCCATTCTCCCCGCAAGACCTCAACGGGATTCTCAACGCCGAGGATTGGTCGTTGGATTTGATTGAATATCAAAAGGTATGCCGTCGGAACTCAGATCCCGCCGGCACATAACGGATATTTCTTATAATTAGCGGTGGGCTACTCCAATACAATGTCTTCCAAACTCCTGCTCTTCGTTAACTCTATTGTGATCGTTTTTTTCTCTTTATTTTTATAGGCGATTTCCAATCGATAGTTGCCACTGTCAGGTTCTAGGTTGTCGAACTTAAAATCACCAAAATTATCAGTATCCATTTCCGCAACAATCCGATCCTTTTTGATGAGAATCGCTGTTGCGCCCTGGGCACAATCGATTACATCACCCCGTCTTACCACTGCACTCCCGGCTATGAAACAACGCTCGAAACGATACAGGTTTTTGTAGTAGACTCGAGGCCGGGTCTCGAGCTCAGGAAAGAGAACTTCCAAATTCTGATTTTTTACCAGCTTTCGCATTTCATTGTCTTCAGCTTTGACGATTTTCAGGGCGCCCGTGGGGCACACCTGCACGCAACGAGGCTGTTTCCAACCAGCATCCAGCAGATGTGCGCACAGTGTACATTTCTGGGGTACATTCTTTTTTTCGTTCCACCAGATGACTCCATAGGGACATGATTTTACCAGCTTTTTTTGTCCTTTTGCTTTCCCGGGATCGATAAGCACAATACCATCATCCCGTTTGAATATCGCCTGTGCTTCGGCGGCAGCAATACAAGGCGCATCATCGCAATGCATGCAGGTTGTCGGTCGGTAAGCGGCATCGATCAGAGGAAACTGTCCACGCTCTTTGCGCCTAATGTTAATCCAGCGGTGACCATGGGGTGCCTGGGATTCCGTATAACCCGGCCACTCATTATCCACATGTTCATCTTTACAGGCAAGGAAGCAGTTGTTGCAGTCTTCACATTTTTCGATATCGATGATGAGATTCCATTTGGTCATACAGCCTCCTCCTCTTCAGACTGCCATGCTTCTATTTGGACGAGACAAGAATTTGATGCCGTGGCATGGGATTTCTTTATGATCATCCGACTTGGCGTCAATTGGTTGATGCATCCACCGCGATCCGGTGATTCGCCCGGCTCACCAACCGGGTCATAGACCGCACAGGATTCATAGGAATGCACCGTGCCCGGTAGAATGCGTTCTGTAATCTGGGCGGCGCAGATAACCGCACCTCGATTGTTAAACACCTTGACCAGATCATTGGCTTTTATCCCTCGTGACTTGGCATCTTCGGAGTTGATGCGTACGATCCAATAGTAGTAGCCGTCGATGAGTACACGATGATCTTTGATGTCGTTGATTATGCTGTCCTTGCCGTCACCCATGGTATGAAAGCTGAAGCGTGGATGCGGTGAAATCAACTGCAATGGGAATTTTTGGTATAAATCTTTGCTATGATGACCCTCCCAGGACGGGATGTATTTTGTCATCGTGGGCCTTTCCGGATCATTCGGGTCGAAACGCTCGAGACTCGAACAAACGAACTCCAGCTTTCCGGACTGGGTTTGCAGTCCACGTCGCCATTGTTCGGTATAATCCCCCGGCAGGGGGGTTAGGTCCGGCGTATCTTTTAATCGGTCTTCCGCAAACCAACGATAAGAGACGTTGGGCCTTTTGGTGGGAGGCGGCGACGGGATGACGTAATAGCCTTTTTTTAGAAATTTCTTCCAGGATATTTTCTTGGGCAGATCCGTGGCATCGAATAAGCGCCGGCACCAGTCTAACTCCGTCATGCCCTCTGAAAAAGGGGCCCCCAGGCCTAACCGCTTGGCCACTTCAAGGAAGATCATAAAATCCGATTTAGATTCCCCTAAGGGCTCGATGCATTTGTGCTGGATCACTGCCACGCGGTGATTGCATTGATTATAGCAATGGGGGATGTAGCCACCGCAATTGGCGAACTCGCTGATATCCCAGCGTTCAAAACTTGTGCAGGCCGGAAGGATGATGTCGGCGAACTTGGCTTCACCTTCAAACCAGATGGATTGGTTGACGACGCACTCCAAACCGTCTGAACGGTATGCCCTGACATAGCGATTGGTCTCGTTCATGGTGCCGAAATGGGACCCGCCGTATTTGTAGTACAGTTTGACAGGCGAATGGCCTGGAGTGGGGTACCCGAATTTAAGGAACTGGCCCTCGATGGTAAATGGAGATGTGGGATAGCCCTCGCATTTGCCATCCATGATGGCTTCGGGTATTTTCAGGCGCGGTACTCTCTGGGCCACGGTGTTGATTGTTGGCAACTGGGGCATGCGTTGATAAAGGCTGACGGCCATGGCTGTACCCTGATAGTCTCCGGAAAAACCGCCTTCGGCATAGCCGGGAAAATAGAAACGATGATCTACGGGTGTACCCTGCTGCATGCCACCCAGGTTGACCCCAGGTTTTCCCAAACCCTGCATGGCCATCAAGCAAACCATCGAGCGAGCCCACTCGTTACCGGTAGCACAACGGCAGGCACTTCCGAAACCGTTTATCCCGCCGGCGGCGAGATAAGTTTTCCTGGTGCCCCACTGTCTTGCCAGGGCACGCACATCCTTTGCAGGAATACCGGCTTCCTTTTCCTGCCACTCCGGAGTTTTGGGTATGCCGTCCTCATCACCCAAAATATACTTCTCCCACTCCTCAAATCTCACCGTCCGGTCGGCTACATATGCTTTATCGTAAAGATCTTCTGTGATCCAGACATAGGCAATTGCCAGCGCGAGGGAGTTTCCGGTAGCCGGTCGTGGAGCGAGCCATTTGCCGCCTAAAAAAGCAGCCGTGTGATTGTAGAAGGGGTCGATATGGACTAGTTGGATGCCCAGTTCCTTGAGCCACTGGCGGCGGATCGTGCCTTCAAAGGCACCGTATACGCCACCGGTCGCTTCCGGGTCACTGGACCAGAACACCACCATTTCGGCTTCCTGCAAACAATCTTCGATGGTCCCGTAGGCCTCACCGGCACCAAGCCGGGAACTGTGTCCCCAATGGTGCATAGCCCCCCAATACCATCCCTCCCAACTGTCCGGATTGTGCATCACCGGTGTAAATCCCAAGGAGTTGAAAAAACGCAAACGTGCACTGAGCCAATAGCCTAGATGCCCCCAAGTGTGATGGGATCCACTGCCATTTAAAATAGCCCCCGGTCCGCAATCGCGTTTTACTCTCTTGATCTCACCGGCGACAAAATCAAGGGCTTCATCCCAAGAGATGCGCTTATATCCGGAGATACCCCGATTTTGGGGATTTTTTTCGCCGTTGACATCGAAATCGACCCTTTTCATGGGGTACAGGATTCGATCTTTGGAATAGACCATCGATTTCCAGCCCAGGGTATGTGGGGAGACAGTGGTCTTACGCGGTGGGGTGAAGCGTTTGCCCCTGGCATGGATCGTCCACGGTGGGGCATCGGTGTCATCGAACTCGATCGGTGTGATACGTATAATTTTGTTTTCTTTCACATACACAAAGATAGGTCCGCCATTGGTATTGCTGGTGTAGCGCATTACCCCGTCACCCATGTCCATACCATATTTGGCCCCGATGGTGAGCAGCATATTCAGCGTTTCACTGAACCATATGGCCAATTCGTCCGGTCCTTCGATCATGACTTGACTGTCTTTGGCGGCATTGATCATATCCAGCTGATCTCGGGGTGGTGAAAAGAGTTTTACAGCCAGTTCCGCACTGCTGAAAATCATATTGACATCGACTTTGGCATTGATGCCTTTTCTGGATCTGAATTTTCGGGATTGGAAGATGAAATATCGGCCTGTGGAATCGTCCAGGGTCTTGATTTGAGCGATAAAGTCTTTACCGCGGATGCGCTTTTTAAAAGCCTTATGCCTTGCTGCGGTCAACCGGATGGCCTGCGCAATGCCAAAAAGAATCGCATCCAATGCCTTATCAGCGAGTTTCATAGTTTGTTCTCCTCAGTATAGCTATGCCAACACTTCTGTAATCAGCGATATAGCGTTATCGGGCTCTCCTTTGAAATCATTACACAGGATGGCCCCGGCTTTCTGTATGAAATGTGGAACGGATTCCGGTTCGATATAATTCAAACGGCTGGCACCTGCTATCCTGTATAAAATGGTCGCAGCAGCGAATTTTAGCATTCTGTTCACCATACCGCTTCGAAACACCATATCTTCAACCTCGCTAAAATATGCCTGAATACAACCAGCAATGGCCTGCAGTGACGTTGCCGGCACTCTATTTTGTATGGCGTGTATGAGATAGTGGCCGATAAAAAATCCCAGATCATAGGCTGGATCACCGACCCAGGAAGCAAGTTCAAAATCAATAACACCAATTTTTCGATCTTTTCTCACAATTACATTTTTGGGGCAGCAATCCATCC
>CAMYLH010000207.1 GCA_947259065.1 uncultured Desulfobacterales bacterium | reverse complement strand
GACTGCCGGCCTACGGCACCAATGTGTTGACCAATGTGATCAATGAGGCCGGTGCCTATCCGACCAAAAATTTTGCTGTCGGCCAATTTGAAGGCGCCGGCAAAATCAGCGGCGAAACCCAGGCCGAGTTGGAAAATGCCCGGGGGGGCGAAGGTTCTGCAACTCACGGGTGTCATCGCGGCTGCGTCATTCGCTGTTCGGGGACCTTTTATGACAAAAATGGTAATTTTTTATCCAAACAGGTCGAATATGAAACGATGTGGGCGCATGGAGGAAACTGCGGCATTGACGATTTGGAAGCCATAGCTCAGATCGATCGGCTGGATGATGATTATGGGCTGGATACCATCGAATTGGGCGCCGCTATCGGAGTCGCCATGGAAGCCGGCGTGGCAGAATTCGGTGATGCCCAAGCGGCCATCAAACTGGTCAAGGAAGTCGGTCAGGGTACACCCCTGGGAAGAATTCTGGGCAACGGTGCTGCCGTAACCGGCAAAGCTTACGGCATCGAACGGGTGCCTGTCGTCAAAGGCCAGGCCATGCCGGCTTATGATCCACGCGCGGTGCAAGGCCAGGGGGTCACCTATGCCACGACCACAATGGGGGCGGATCATACGGCCGGATATGCAGTTGCCACCAATATATTGGGTGTCGGCGGATCGGTTGATCCGTTAAAACCTGAAGGCCAGGTTGACCTGTCGCGCAACCTCCAGGTGGCAACGGCAGCCATCGACTCCACCGGTATGTGTGTATTTATCGCCTTTGCGATATTGGATCAGTCGGAAACATTTCAGGCCCTGCTCGATTTAATCGGAGCTTTTTTAGGCCAAGACATGACAGCCGATGGCGTCACCGCTTTGGGACAGCAGGTTCTCAATAACGAACGGGAATTCAATGCCAAGGCCGGCTTCACCAAAGAGGCTGACCGTCTGCCAGATTATTTTAAGACCGAAAAGCTGGCGCCTCATAATGTAACATTTGCGGTTTCGGACGAAGAGTTGGATCAGGTGTTTAACTTCTAAGCAAGGGTGACCAATTCATTATTGGGGAGGTAGCTAAGTTCGCCTCCCCTTTTCTATTTTGAAAATATTATGATGGGAGCAACCATGGACGCTTCAAATGAGCAGAAAACCATCAGGCCGCAGCGACACCTCCGACTGGGCGTCGTCGCAGATCGTATCCCCGTATTTTTTGAACTGCTTCGCAGCGGATTTTCAGCCGATTTGGATGTTGGTTGCAGCCTTGAGCACATGCTTTGCAATCAATTGAATATTGCACCGGATTACCTCCAAAACCGGGTGCAAACCATATTCCTGAATAACAGTCCGGTCGATGACCTCGCTTCAGCTGCCGTTCCTGACGGCGCCGTCATCTCCCTATCAGCCGCCATGCCGGGTCTAAACGGAGCAATTATGCGCAGAGGTGGCCCGCTTTCGGAAATGCGGCGTTCTATTTCGCATTCGCCGGAGGAAGTCTGCAGTCAACCGTTCCCTGGCCGCATTACCTTAAAACTTTTCAATCTGGTAGCCAGAGAACTTGGCCCGCATTTTTTATCCCGAGGAATTGTCGTGGGCTCCAAAGCGCTTGGCGAATGGTTTAAGCGCCAAACCAATCAATTCTGGCAAGGTGTTAAATCAGCTGAGATAGACCGTGCGCCTTGTCAGTTCGATCAACTTAACCTTCATGAATGGCCGGCGCAAGACGTATGGTTTAAGATTCGACCGAATGGATAAGGCTGCCGTAAAGGCAACCTTACCGTGTTCAACACCGAAGTTCTATTAATCACACAGCTCGAACAACGCCGCCGCTCCCATGCCGCCGCCGATACACATGGATTCCACGCCGTATTTTTGACTTCGCTGCCGCATATTGTTTAAAAGTGTCGCGCACAGCTTGGCGCCGGTGCAGCCTAAGGGGTGGCCCAGGGCAATGGCGCCGCCATGAAGATTGACCTTATCCATCTCAATGCCCAGTTCCCGGATGGAATACAAGGCCTGGGACGCAAAGGCCTCGTTGATTTCAAACAAGCCGATATCCTTGATGTCCATGCCGGCAAGTTTCATCAGTTTGGGAATGGCGTAGCGGGGTCCCACGCCCATTTCATCCGGTTGACAGCCGATGGTCGTGTAATATTTAAATTTGGCAATCGGTTTCAGACCAAATTCCTTGACCTTGTCTTCGCTCATAATGATCGATACAGCCGCCCCATCGGTCATTTGGGATGAATTTCCGGCCGTCACGCTGCCATTGGCCGCAAAGACCGGACGCAGATTTGCCAGACCCTCAAGGGTGGTCGTCTCGCGAATACCGTCATCATAATCCTGCAGAAACGTTTCGCGTTTAAAGGTGTTGTCTTCCCGGATGACATAGCGGGTTGCCGGTGTCGGTACCAGTTCTTTGAACCACCCTTTATGCTTGGCCTCGGCGGCCTTCATCTGAGATTGATAAGCAAATTCATCCTGAGCTTCCCGGCTAACGTTGTAACGGTTGGCCACGTTCTCAGCGGTGATGCCCATGGAGGTATAAACCTGGGCTCCTTTTCGGGTAAACTCGGGATGCGGCCGGGGTAAGTTGCCGCCCATGGGAACATAGGTCATGGACTCCAGACCACCGCCGATGACGACATCCGACCAACCCGCCATGACCCTTAACGAAGCCAGGGCGATGGCTTCCAGGCCGGATGAACAGAACCGGTTGACGGTAGCCCCAGTGGTTTCAACCGGGAAGTCGGCCATCCGCGCAGCGATTCTGCCGATGTTGAGCCCCTGTTCGGCTTCCGGGAAGGAACAGCCGATCATCAGGTCCTCCACGTCCTTTTTTTCCAGGTTTTCGGTTTTTTCGATCGCTGCGGACAAAATAAAGGACAAAAGATCTTCCGGTCGCGTATCCTTGAACGCCCCTTTGCCTCTTCGACAGCCCGGAGTTCGAATGGATGTAACGATGTATGCATCTCGCATGATTATACCTCCATAAGTTTAAATTCCAAAATACAAGCACCAATCTATAAAATCCCAAATCCCAAAATTCAAATTACAAATAAATCTCAAATAACAAAACTCAAATCCGAAACAAACTTTAAATTACAGTTATTCAAGTCGATTCGGCTGTCTGTAATAAGCTTTAGTTTGCCTGAGTTGGAATCGAAAAAAACTCCTTGCTGCATGTCAAAACGTGTTTGGATCATTGGAGCTTGGAATTTGGATATTGTTTGTTATTTGTTCTTTGGTGCTTGAAATTTATTATATCTAAAGACTCAAGTATGATTTAGATTTATTGTTCGATTTTTTAATTTTTATGAGGGTTCCAACACTAATTTCTAAGCGGTTTGCCTGTCTTGAGCATATGCTCGATCCGTGCCTGGGTTTTTTCTTCCTTCAAAAAATCAATAAATGCCTGGCGCTCAAGGCTCAAAATGACATCATCAGTCACTTCGGCATTGTCTCTGACATCCCCGCCGCTGATGACGTAGGCGATTCGCCTGGCCAAAAAGGCGTCGTATTCGCTGATAAAACCGCCGTAGGACATGTCGGAGATCTGGGCGGCCACCATGCCCTGAGCCGCCTGGCCCAGAACCCTTATCGGTCCTTTCACCGGGGGTGCATAGCCGTCGTCCAGCATTTTAAGCACTTCTTTTTTGGCTTCCCCGATAAGATGGTCGCGATTGAAGACGATTCTGTCGTTAGGTCCCAAGAATCCGTTGGCCCGGGCCTCGGCAGCGGACATCGAGACCTTGGCCATGGCAATCGACATGAAAACAGGAATAAAGAATTTGGCCAGATCCAGTTCCGTTACCGCCGCCGGAACGGAGGCCAGGAATTTCCGCCACAGGTTTAAACATCCGCCTCCGGCCGGCAGCAATCCGACCCCGATTTCTACCAGCCCCATGTAAAGCTCGGCATGGGCCACCGTTCTGTCTGAAGCCAGACAAAGCTCACACCCCCCGCCCAGAGTCAGGCCAAAGGGGGCCGCCACCACCGGAAAAGGGGCATATCTCAAATTCAACAGTCCGTATTGCAAGCCGGCAATCATTTTTTCAAGATCTGCAAACCGGTTTCCCTGAACCGCGGCAGCAACATCCATCAGGTTGGCACCGGCGCAAAAAGCACCCGGCATGCCCCCGGCCTGATTTCCGATGACCAGGCCGGCGGCGTTTTTATCCACGGCTTCCATGACCTCCGGCAGAAACTCGATGATTTCCTGGTTCAAGGAATTCATTTTAGTGTGCAGTTCCAGGCAGAAGACATCATCGCCAAGATGAATTAAGGAAGCCGAGCTATTTTCTTTCACGACGTTACCGGTGGATTTCAAAGCGGCCAGTGAAATGATTTTTTTACTGACCACCTGTTCTTTGTAGGCTTCGCCGGCAAAATCATAATAGAAGCGCTTTCCGGCTTCAGTCTTGTAAAAGGCGGTGTTGCCGGCAGCCAGCATATTTCTGACTTTTTGTGGAACGGCCATGCCGTCTTTTTCCATTTTTTCGATGGATTTTTCCAGCCCGATGGCATCCCAGGTTTCAAAGGGGCCCATTTCAAAATTGAAGCCCCATTTCAGCGCGTTGTCAATTTCGACAATGGTGTCGGAAATTTCCGGAATGCGGTTGGCGGCATAGATCAAGTTGTGGGCAATACCTTTCCAGGCAAATTGAGCTCCCTTATCATCGCCGTAAACCACGGCCTGTATTTTTTCCGGCAGGGTTTTCGCTTTTTTGGCCGTATCCAGACACGGGAAACTCGCCAACTCATATTCGGCATATTCCAGGGTGGCCGGATCGATCACTTTTCTGATTTTCTGCCACTCCGGTGTTAAATCGGTTTTATAAAACCCGCTCTGGGTTTTCTTACCGAGCAATTTCTTTTCAATCATGAGATTGACAAATTCCGGCATTACAAAACTGTCGCGGACCTCGTCATCTTCTACCAGATCGTAGGTATTTTTGGCCACATGTGCCAGCACATCCAGACCCACCAGATCCGCGGTCTTAAACATGGCGGTTTTGGGTCTTCCCATCACCGACCCGAAAAGCGCATCCACCTCGGGAATCGTCAGGTTGTCTTCAACCATCAAT
>CAMYLH010000206.1 GCA_947259065.1 uncultured Desulfobacterales bacterium | reverse complement strand
CATGCAACAGCAGATATACGACCGAGTGAGCGAACCGCAAGGCGAGCCCATCACGTAATGGGAGTCAGCAGAGGGCAAATTAAGCCGGAGGAAACGAGCTGCGAGAGACCCCGAGGTAATCGCGGAGGCCTCACTCCGGTCAAGGCCCGAACGGTGCCGCCTGCCGAATGGCAGGGGTAAATGAGAGTGGGAATAGGAGGTGAGATTGGGGTCAAACCTTGATCATTGACTTAATCAGGCTGTATTTTTGTCTCATTTCAGATTGCTTGGATATTTCTGATTTGACAATGTTTGCCCTACGGCTCACCGCAGAATATGTTAGACCGAATAACTCTCCGATTTGTTTGTTCGTATATAAACCGGTCCCCCTTAAAAAATAAAGCAAGACATCTCGGTCCTGAAGATCTTTTTTGAGAATTCGATCTGATTGGCTGAGTTTTGTAAGGTTAAAATTTATTACTTTTGCTGCACTCTTCAAAAGCTTAGCCGGATCTTTGTCCTTTATGATCCGATTAAGCTGGGGAAGCTCTGCATCAGATTCCTTTTTAAGATGTTTTGCCGTAATCTTATTCAAGTACCTCTTGGTTCCAAAAATAATCCCATGTCGCAGGTTCTCGAAAACTTTAGATTCTTCTTCAGAATATTTTTGAACCTTTTCACGATAAGCTTTGTATGAATCCTCCCCGTGACATTGTGAAAGAATCAAATCCTTATCAACATTACCCCGCAATATCCCGCAAAAAAAAATATACCGATTAAAATCTATCCCGCCCCATTTGAGAAAGTATCCCTCCTGATCTATATGTTGATTTGCGAAAAAAACAAAATAGGAAAAAGAAGGGATACCTATATGCCGCAATCAGCGACAATTGAGGATATTAAAGCATATCAAGAGAAAGTAGAAAAGAATAAAATTACGCCACATGATCTTCCCCGTTGCTCACGTTGTCAACTTGAATCACATTTTTTCAAGGTCCATGCTTACAGAGACCGGCGTTTTTTAATTATTGTTCAAATGCTTTTGAAAGCGGTTTTCTGTACACTGGTTCGTTTCAGATGTCCCACCTGTGGTAAGACTTTCACGTTTTACCCTGATTTTGCCATGCCTCACAAACATTACACCGTTCCAACGATTTTGGACTTTGCCCGCTGCTACGTTGAAGATGATCAAAAGACATATGAAGGAGCAGTCAATACCGAAAATGGGGTGCCGGAATTTTTTGATAATGGAAAGGCACTGGCGCCATCGACCATACATCGCTGGATTACAACATTAGCCAATTTATTGGCAACCTATCAGGCTGTGCGGAGTTCATCACGTCATCATAAATCTTCTTACGTTTATACCCAATCAAGCATTGCTTCCAAAAAATACAAAAGCCAACAAAGAAAAGAGTCTCTGTTACGTTGTCGATGTTTTTTCAGGACCAGAGCATTTTTCAAGGATCAGTTTCACCGAGTTTGCGATAACATCGGTCTACATTTGATATAGGGTGTTTTCAAAATGTGATTGAGCAAAAAACAAGGCTTAGCCTAAACAATGAAAGGGGTACCGCTATGTCAAAATACACAGGTGGATTTCTCAGATTGCTTAGAAATGAAGTCAAGATTGACAGGGTTATCAATCTTTTAATGCTTGAAACCCGGTATATTAGAGATATTTTCAGATTCCGTTGTCCATTATGTCACCGGTTTCATACAGCCACAAATCCGAAAACAAATTTAGGGCGATGCTTTGACTGTGAGGCTAACTTTAATCCGATTGATTTAGTCATGGCGGCAACCCGCTACGACTTTATTGAAACGGTTGAATTTTTGAAAAAGCATATCCGTAAGACCACAAAGACAGACTGAAAGGTAATCAAGGTATGACAAATGAATTTGATTTGTCGCAAAAGCGCTTGGATCGTCTGGAATCGGTGATTCAAAAATACCGTCAAGATTTCTATTCCGTTGGCAAAGCGCTCAAAGAGATCCGCGATGGTCGTTATTATCATAAACTCTCATTTAAATCCTTTGAGAGTTACGTCAAAATTCGCTGGGACATGGGCCGATCTCACGCTTATCGGTTGATTGAGGCATCAGTGGTCATTGAAAATATTTCCCCAACTGGGGATGTTCTGCCTAAAAATGAAGCCCAGGCGCGACCTTTGACGCGATTGGATTTGCTGAGTCAAAAAAAGGTTTGGCGTAATTTTTTAAAAACAGGAAAGCCGCTTTCAGCGTTGAATATCATAAAATTTGTGTCTGCTTATCTGGGTGAGCAAAATACAACCAGGCCTTTTGTAGAGATCATCAGCAAGGATTATAGAGCAGCTGTCAGCTCAATGTTGTCACATATTTCGCTTGCTCAAAATGACGGATGGAAATCAACGTCACAAAAAACCGCATTATACTGGAACAACGTGATGAAAGAAAAAATACGATGGGGATAACTTAAATGCACGACGACATATCGCAGCCTTCATTAGATGATCAATTTATGATCCTGCTGCATAAAAAGATCATGGATAAAACCGGATCTGCCAAACGCAGAGCCAAAAAATATTATATGGATCAATACAAAAAAACAGGCATTATCCCAAAGCCTTTGCTGCTCGCAGCTGCCGGCATCATGGAGGGACGCCGGTGCAGTGGAAGATCACGTTCTTTGTCCAAGGATGTGCAAAATCGATTTATTGCAATGGTCAAGGCATCGTGTGATGCAGATGATCCGGGCTTTATTTTTATCACCCGCAAGGCCCGTGCGATAACTACTTATCACAAGTTTCTGGAGGAAGAATTTCAAAAAGAAATTTCCATTCATGCCTTGCGTCGTTTAGCCCGCAAAGAGCATCTGGATATCTACATGAAACAACCTGATTTTGAGCAAAGTCAGCCGGCCAATGGCTATTTTAACCCTGAAGAGGTTTTTGGGCTGGTGCAGGTGGATGGTTGTAAATTTCAATATATTAAAATCAAAGACGAAGATGGGAGATGGAAAAAGCCCCAGGTGATCGAATTCTTTGATACAGGATCAAGGTATATGTTTGTTTTGCAGTTATATTTTTCGGAAACCAGTCGAAATGCAGTGGATCTGTTCACCCGATTTTTACTGGACGTGCCGTTTCCAAAGAAAAGAATCAAACTTCGTCCGGATCGTGCAAAAGGTTTTTTGAACTTAAAGCGGCCAATTCACGAATTAAACATTAAATATTCCCTTCCGGACGGATTCTATATGGAAGCTGACTTCTCCGGTGTGCGATCGCCAAAACACAAGGTTCATCTGGAATCCAGCCACCGAAGCCTGCATCATTTTGAGGTACGCATCATCAAAAAATTTGCAGACAAAATCGTCAAAACCGAGGCTGGCTTTTGTTTTAAAGGCAACAAGAAAGAACAAATTACAGTGACCTGCCTGGACATTACCATTGAACAACTAAGACACAGCCGTATGATCGAATTGTATCGAAGGCAACACAATCAAAGCCCCCATCGATTTTCTGAAGCAGGTAAAACGCAAACATGGGTTCCCAGCGAAAAGTTGCAGGCCTATTTGTCTGATCAAAAAACCGTAAATTTTGCTCCGGATCATATCAATGCATTTATGCGATATGGTTTTGATAAAAAGAAGGCAACCGTATCCAAAAATAAAATCATCACCTATGCAAAACAGAAATATACAGTGGTTGTGGGATCTGAAAAATTCAGTTCATTAAAAAGCACAACGGTTCATATATCCCATTTAAACAACAAACTTTATATCTTTGAATATAAAAAAGACGGTGTGTTTATGGGCGAAGCGTTATGCCAGGGGCCTTCTGAGAAACCGGATGCTGTAATAAAAAAATCAGAAAAAAGATTGAAACAAAATGAAGTTGAACAGATTGCCGGGTACCTTGAAAAAAAGGGGCTCAGCGTTGATATGGGATCGCTCATCTCCTGTTATCAAAGCGGACTTAACTTTATGATAACAAAAGCCATCGTTGAAAAAAACAAGGCCAGGTATGATCAACTTGGAGCAAAGCTGCAAACCCCAGACAGAGCCGGTTTTGTGAAGTTCAATGCATTTTTAATGGATTATAAGCGCTATCATCACAGCCAGCTTGGTCCACATTATGCAAAGGTAGGTGCTCATGACCTATGACCGCAAAGAAGATTTTATTAATGACGGGCGCAGAATATCCTACCTTCGTTCAGTATACACCCGGATTTACAGCGGACAAAGTGTGCTGGTTGAAGGCGCCTATGGCTATGGTAAAACCCGATTTTTGGATATGATTAAACCCAAAAAGTTAATGCCCGTCAGGCTGGAATCGTTGGACAATAAACATGAGATCCTGGCATCGATTCTACATGAGTTAGATTATGATGCAATACCATCGCATTGGCGAACATCCACACACTTGAAAAAAATTTGCACTCTATCGGGCTTTTTTATTATTATCGATGAAGCCAATGATCTGGATCGTCGTGTTTGGCCATACTTTAAACGAATTATCGATTCAGCAATCCCAATAGTTTTTGCAGGATTACCCAAGGTGAGAACCTATTTGGCGAGTGAACATCCGGATATTCTAAGCCGCTTAAAGGTTTTAATTTTGTATCCTATCATTGTTGAGGACTTCATTCAAAAGTATAAAACTGAAATTATGCCGGAAGCCATTGAGCAAATTTATGTTGCAACTAAAGGAGATATGCGTAAATTTGAAGAAGTTTGCACCGATTGCATTGAAGAAGCAAAAGAATTGAAATGCAATCTGGTTGATATTAATCTGGCCCTAAAAATCCTTCAACCCAATATTCAATCTGATTTTATCTAAAGCCCAATCAATTTGCTACACAGACAAATTGAAATTGCATATCTATTCCCTCAAAATCACTTCCTGATCTTATCCTCCATGCTGAGTTTGCTTCGAATTGTAAAAATATTAAACTGACGAAAAAAGGTTAAAGTATTTTGTGCGTGGAGTAATCCACCTGAAGAAAATATTCTCTTCTATTTCAACGCATTGAACATGTGATAGACAATTAAATCGTCGGAAGGGACGTTACACTATTCGCTAGCGAATAATCGTCAAAGAGATTATGAAACCTTCAAAG
>CAMYLH010000205.1 GCA_947259065.1 uncultured Desulfobacterales bacterium | reverse complement strand
AAAAGAAATTTAGAGTGCTGATTATAATTTAGTTCATAGCTTTCATAGATAGGAATTGAATCAGCTGATTGGTTGCACGTAAATTACGCAACTGGCAACTGACCACGGACAACCGACAATTGGAGATATTTATGAAAATTACCAAAGACGAAGTTTTGTATGTCGCCGATCTTGCCCGCCTGGATTTAGACGAGGCATCCATAGAGAAATTCGCCGGGCAGATTGGAAATATTCTGCAATATGTCGACAAGCTCAATGAGGTCGACACGGAAGGTATCCGGCCGACATCCCATGCGATTTCTCTTACCAATGCCTTTCGCGAAGACGAACAAAGGCAGCCATTGGATCGCGAAATGGCACTATCCAACGCTCCTGAAAAGGAGGATGGGAACTTTGTGGTTCCGAAGGTGGTTGGGTGAAACCTTCGAAATCCCAAATTTCAAACAAATAACAATGACCAAAATTCAAAATTCCAAACCTGTATATGATCTTGAAGATAGAACATTCCAATATTGGAATTTGAGATTTATTTGTAATTTGGTGCTTGGTACTTGGAATTTAATTACAATTTGGTGCTTTGCAGAGGTCCCGGCTTAATAGGAGAATTAAATATTGGAATTATATGAATTAACTATCAACGACGCCCATCAGCTTTTAAAAAATAAGAAAATCTCCTCGCGGGAGTTAACCCGGGCGATTTTAGACAGAATCGATACGGTTGAGACGAAAATAGACGCGTATATTAACCTTTCACAAGATTATGCGATGCAGCAGGCCGTGAGGGCGGATGAGGCGATTGGCAAGGGGAAATGTTTGCCGCTTACCGGCATTCCCCTTGGCATAAAAGATCTTATTTGCACCCAAGCCTTTCCGACAACCTGTGGCTCCCGAATCCTTGAAAACTTTGTGCCCCCCTACGATGCAACGGTTATTCGAAAGCTGAAAGACGCCGGTGCGGTGATTGTCGGCAAGCTCAACATGGACGAATTCGCCATGGGGTCATCCACGGAAAATTCGGGAATCAAAACTACCCGCAATCCCTGGGACGCAACCCGTATTCCCGGTGGGTCCAGCGGAGGATCCGCCGCGGCAGTCGCTGCAGATATGTGTTTGGCAGCCTTGGGATCGGACACCGGCGGTTCCATCCGGCAGCCGGCTTCGCATTGCGGTGTTGTGGGCATGAAGCCCACTTACGGGCGGGTCTCCCGTTTTGGTCTGGTCGCCTTTGCATCTTCATTGGATCAGATCGGGCCGTTGGCAAAAAATGTGACCGATTGTGCCTGTTTAATGAATGCCATTTCCGGTTATGACAACTCCGATTCCACCTCGGTGCCCAGGGATGTGCCGGATTTTACAGCAGCCCTTGACGGCGATTTGAGAGGGATTACCGTCGGCATCCCTGAGGAATACAGCGCCACCGAGGGATTGGACCCTGATGTCATGTCGGCGGTAAACCATGCCGTCGGGGTCCTTGAAGAACTGGGCGCCAAGCGGGTCAAGATTTCTCTTCCCCATACCCAATATGCAGTGGCCGTCTATTACGTTATCGCGCCTTCGGAAGCCAGCTCCAATTTGGCCAGATATGACGGCGTAAAATACGGCTTTCGCCACAAAGACAACACCGACCTGATGGATATGTACCGCAGCACACGATCCCAGGGATTTGGTTTGGAGGTTCAAAGACGCATCATCATCGGCACATACTGTCTTTCGGCAGGGTATTATGATGCCTATTATGGCAAGGCATCTCAGGTTCGCACCCTTATCACCGAGGATTTCAAAAAAGCCTTTGAAACCTGCGATGTCATCGCCTGTCCGGTGGCGCCCACGCCGGCTTTCAAAATAGGAGAAAAAACCGACGATCCTCTGACAATGTATTTATCCGACATCTTCACCCTTTCCGCCAACCTCGCCGGCATACCCGGTTTGTCGGTTCCCTGCGGATTTTCATCAGACGGCCTTCCTATCGGGCTGCAGATCCTGGGGAATCACTTTAATGAGGAGATGCTTTTCAAAGTAGCCCATGGTTTTGAAGGGGCAACGGAATATCATAAAAAAAAGCCGCCGATTTAAGGCATGGCGCAGAGAGCTAAGCGCATAGGGCCAGGAGTGAAAAGCCGGCGATTTCGAGAGAGGACCGACGGCCCCAGGCCGCCGCAAATGGATAATAAAGGATAATAACCATGGCAACCATTCAACCGAAAGGCGAAAACTTGAGAAAGGCCGTCAAGTGGATTTCCGAAGAACATCAATATAATCCCGATCGGAACTATCGGAGCATTATTGAGGAAGCCTGTTTGAAATTTAATCTGTCACCGGTGGATGCAGCGTATCTGGATAAATTACCCGGGATGGATAATGAATGAAGGATCGCGGCTTCCAGCCGCGATTAGACTCGATCTTCAACGATAGAAATCGTAACCAAGATTATGTCTAAAATAAAAATTCTACCCGAAATCCTCTCCAACAAAATCGCTGCCGGCGAGGTAGTGGAGCGCCCGGCGTCGGTGGTCAAGGAGCTGTTGGAAAATGCCCTGGATGCGGGCAGCACCCGGATTATGGTCGATATCGAAAAAGGCGGGCGATCTTTGATCCGGGTGTCCGACAACGGCAGCGGCATGGGCCGTGATGATGCATTGCTGGCCCTGGAGCGATATGCCACCAGCAAAATTTATAAGGACCAGGATCTATTTCGTATTCATACCCTTGGCTTCAGGGGCGAAGCCCTGCCAAGCATCGCGGCGGTTTCGCGGCTTACCCTGGTCAGCCGAGATCCATCCGCGGATGGCGGCACCGAGATACGGGTGGAAGGTGGAAAAATTAAAAATGTTAGCGACGTCGGTGCCCCCAAAGGCACCATGGTAACCATCCGGCAGCTTTTCTTCAATACCCCGGCCCGACGCAAATTTTTAAAGACCATCGGCACGGAAATGAGCCACATTGCCGACAGAGTCGGCAGCATTGCCCTGGGGCATCCCGCGGTTCAGTTTCGTCTCAGCCACAATGATAAAGTCGTGAAAGACTGGCCGTCAACTGCCGCACCATTGGATCGGGTGGTTGATGTACTCGGCGGCGACTTGAAAAATAACCTCCATTCCATTGAATTTCAAAACGACAGCGCTTCAATTTCCGGCTGGATATCATCGCCCCGAACCACCCGCAGCACTTCCCGCGGTTTGTATATTTACGCCAACGGCCGCTTTGTGCGTGACAGGATCGTTCAGCATGCCCTCTTTGAAGGCTATTCCCAGAGGCTGGTTAAGGGACAGTTTCCGCTTGCGGCGCTTTTTATCAGGGTGCCGTTTGAAGAGGTGGATGTCAACGTCCATCCCACCAAAAACGAGGTTCGCTTCGCCCGCCAAAGAGAGATACATGAAGCCCTGCGCCAAGCGGTGGCCCTGACGCTGGTTAAAGCGGACAAAACGAGCTGGGGCACCCGCAAAACGTTTAAGGATGAGGAGTTTGGGACACCGGGTCGGGTATCGGAAACAGGGATAACGGAATTCGGAGTTCGGAATGCGGAAGTTGGAAAAAAGAAATCGGGAGTTGGAAGCTGGAAGTTGGAATCCGGAGCAAAGCAAGCGGATAATCGATTCCAACCGGAAAGCCTCGATCCCGATGAATTTGTGAAACATGGTATTCCAGCCGAACCCGCAACCCGCGACCCGCAACCCGCAACGCACGACGCACAACCCGGAGCCCGTCTCACTCAGACAACGATCTGGCAAAAAAAACGATTCGGCGATTTGCGCCTCATCGGCCAGCTTCACAATACCTATATTGTCTGTGAAGCAGAAGCGGGGCTGATCCTAATCGATCAGCATGCCGCCCATGAACGCATCCTGTTTGAACGATTCAGCGACCGCGCCAACACTTCCCCAAAGGCCGCCCAAAGGCTTCTGGTGCCGGAATCCGTTGAACTGGGCTACAGAGAAGCCGGGGTTCTCGAAAAATTAATTCCTGACTTAGCAGCGCTTGGGCTGGATATCGAGCCTTTTGGGGGCAACACCTTTGTGATTAAATCCGTACCGCCGCTGCTGGCGAAGCGCGAGGTCAAACCTCTGTTGGTCGAAATCGTGGAAAAAATTGTGGAGATCGGGTCTTCACCAGGCCTGGCGGAAATTCTGGAAGAATGCCGCATGCTGATGGCCTGTCACGGCGCCATCCGGGCCAACCAGGCACTTTCCGAGGAACAGATAAACGGTCTTTTGGCCCAACTCGATGATTGCCGCAACCCCTCTCACTGTCCACATGGTCGGCCCACCTGGATTCGCTGGGACCTTACGACCCTTGAGAAATCGTTTAAGCGGATTGTATGAATTGCATGACGGCCGGTTTGGATGGTATATATTCTTGAGTTTGTGTTCGTTAATTTTCCGCAGACTATAGAACAAACTTTGTTACGTATTTCACTTCCGAACCCATAACGCCTACCTTCTTGACATGATCGAATAGTAATTATAGAGACAAAAGCTAAAAAGCATATCCTTAGATGGGATTGTGAAAGATCGAGGCAAGCATGTACCCAGAATTTTAAAGGAAATCCCCCCAATACATTTTCTTTTCTAGCGCCCATGATGGGGAAGTGGCGCCTGCCTTATGGGGCTACTTGTACGGAGCGATCTCGACGGCCATATGACCCAGGCGATTAATCGAGCGCGTATACTGGGCCCAATGTAATGTGACCTCGCCGGCGTTGAGAACCGGCAGCGTCCCGCCGACCATCGAAGACTTCCCGCCGCTTGTTTCCTGGGTGTTGAATCGTCGGATGTGGTCCTGCGTTTTGGGGTGCAATTTGCTTTTGTGGCCGCAGCCGACGATGTCCACCACCCAAGCACCGTCGTTTTTTGTGGTGATTTTGGTGATGATAATCGTCTGCTTCATCTGCTTGTTTGTGACCAGGGTCACCGGGGCCGACTGCTGCGCGTTGACCTCGATATCGTGAGTGCCGGAGGGCGGGTTGATCAGATAGTACAGGGCTACCTTGAGATAGTATTCATCGCCGCGCCACATCTCGGAGAGCTGAACCTCGGAGCCCGACATCAGGGTGAGCTCGCGGCCGCCGCAGGTGACGCCGGCAATCCCCATATCACCGACGTTCTCCCGGCCTTTTTCTTCAACATGGACGCCGACGATCAGCATTCGGTTGCGACCGCTGCCGATCCGAAATTCCTTTATCGCAAAGCTCTGTTTCTGTACGTTCTGGAGCACCGGCAAGCTTTCTCCATCAGCGAAATCAAACTGGATCCCGCCGGCCGTCGGGACCTCTTTCGTTCCTTGCTCTATCACAGTTTTGCTCGAAGACGCGCAAGCTGCCAGATAAATCAGGCAGAGCGCTAGCGCAATCGCGTAAAGGTATGGTTTCGATTTCACGTATTATCCTCCTTTTGCCAGTTTTTTCTTTAACGTTTCAGGCACCCATTTCGGTTCCGGAAGCAACGGATCGTCTGGTTTAAACCGACCGCTTTTCAGTATCGTAAACGTTATACCGAATTTTTGGGCCAGCTGATTTGCCTCCTCAATCTGATGCTGATTGAAACTGAAAATAATAAATTGCCACTCAATCACCGCTCTGTTGATCGCAGCGCCCAGCGTCATTGCTTCAAATACCTGGAAAAAATTTGTGTTAATACGATATAAATGAGCGGTATCCTGCAAACCGTCAAGCCCGAAACAAACCTTGTCATGGATGCCCAATTGGTTGAATACCTTTCCCCACCACTCAAGCTTTTTGCCACTGCCGTTTGTTGCAATTCTTAATTCTTTGCCGGATCGTTTTATTTTTTTAACGATTTCAAAAAAGTATGGGTGATAGATGGGGTCGCCGAGAGTACCGGAAAGTATAATTTTCTTAAAATTTGGATTTTTTACCAGCCGAAAAACAAGGTCTCGCGGCAAATCCCTGCTTTTGTATTGACCCTTAAAACGTGTTCTCTCACAATAGGGGCATGCCAGGCGGCAGCTGGATGTCAGTTCGAGATGCCGGCTGTCACCAAACTTGTAGTCAATCATATCTTACTTTTTAATTCAAATCATTTGATGTAGATTTCGAGTCAAAGCTGCAGCGCTTTTTGCATGTATAGGGTGCCTGTTCAGGATCTTTTAAAAGTATCTTAATAAATTCTCTGAAGGCATCATTCCTTGCGACTTGCTCTAAGGCGTGACGCTCTAAGTCGAACACCGGTTTACTGAAAATACTGTTTTCATAGTATTCACCAAAATTCGGCAGCCAGCAGCACGGTAACCAGTGACTGTCATAAGACGCATAGCCTTGTTTGCCTTTCAAGCACTTTGAGTATATCTTCATATAAAAAGGTTTGTTTTGAGTCAACAAAAATATAATTCTATAGTTTTCTAACCAGCCTGAGAATGGCTTGAGTACCTTGTCAGAATTTTTATCCGCCTTGGCGGGAAAATCCTTTAATTTTTAGAGGCTTGGGCTTTTTGAAAAAAAGAACGAGGGAAACAGCGGGCCGCGCATCATGCGGCCTGCTGAATATGGGAAGAATGTGTTCAAAATTTATAGACTAGCTGAATAGCTGCGATGTGCGAGTGGGCATCATAATCGCCTTTTATTGCACCGCGAAACGTATCTTCTCCGGTGGCAGTCTTTTCGATTTTAGCGTCACCAACCATAGTAATATACGTATAGCCGAAATCGAATCCCAGCCGATCTGAGAATTGATAACTTGTGCCTAAAGCCAA
>CAMYLH010000204.1 GCA_947259065.1 uncultured Desulfobacterales bacterium | reverse complement strand
AAAAACAAGGTCATGAATTTAAATGTGCTGCTCAACCCGGTCAATGCCCTCGTTCTGAGCTTTGTGCCAAGTATCGACATATTGATTTTGACAACGGTTATTTCCAACGCATTCTTTATGGCAGTGATGCAGTGTCAAAGGCATTAGATATTCGCAAAAATGGCGAACGGCCTTTCAACCTTCTCAAAAAACGCGAAGGGCTCGAGCAGGTTCGCGTAAGGAGCCATCATGGTGTAGTTGTTCGAACCACTTTTACTACACTGGCAACCCTGCTATTGGAGTTAGCCGGGACACGAAGAACAAAGAAATTAAAACAGAAGCAGATAGAACTGCCGTTAGCATCATAAATTTATTGGTGATAGACAGCAAATACTTGATTGTCCGACGATTGAGAAGCAGTAGTATTGTTCTTGTTTAGTCGTACGTGAAGTGAATCATGATTGAAACCGTCTTATCTTGTTTGCGCCAAACTAAATGCCCAGTCATAAAATGAACCGCCTTCACAATGATTGGAAACGGTTAAGAAAAAGTAGCTGAGCACAAAAAGTTTAAGTAAAAACGGATGGACACATAAACTTAGGCTGATTTTAAGCTAAAATCAACCTTTCGAACCGGTACAAATCGAGTACGAATAAAGCTTTTTAACAGGCTTTATTTGTCTTTCCCTGATTATCATCTTTGCGTCGATCAGTATGAGATCTTCTTTCCGGAATATGCAAACTATATGAAAAGCTTCTGCGATCAACACCGATTCTTCTGCTGACATTAGGCTTTAAGAATGTCTGGTCCTCAGAATCTACAACATTAACTTTAGAAAGTATTTCTGCCATGGCAATCTCGTAAATGGCAATAACATAGATTTGAAATTCGTTATATAGGGATCATCACTGTTAGGCCTTATTCTTTTTTGGAGAAGGACTTAAGTGATTTATCCGCCTCTGCAATCTAACGAAAGTAAAGTCAGCATAAATTGTGCCAGATGATCAAAGGCTGAAATCTTGGACATAAAAGATACTCAATAAATAATTTATTATAAACAATTACAGAATGATATAGGAAAATAGCTTTTAGATTCCAGGAAAGAAAAATCATAGCTTAAGATGAGTCGAACGACTCTGTTATGAAAATAAAGTAATGATTTTATGAAGTGAGGGAAATATACACAGATTGGGAAGTTGCCAAAAGGCAGCAAGCCGGCTGACGATTAGAGGTTATTCAAAGGTCTAAGCTCCAATTCCTTTATCTTTGTAAGTAGCGTCTTGTAACTAACTTTTAAAATTTGGGTGGCACGGGTACGGTTCCAGCCAGTTTTCTCGAGCACATAAGAGATGACATCTTTTTCGACCTGATCTGCAACCTGCTTCTTAAACTTTTTGAGAGACAAATCCGATAGATTCAACTCTTGACCATTTAGCCCTGAAAATCCGATAAATTTAGATGCAATACCTGCTCCGTTGCTATCATCGCGGATCTTTCGGCCGGGCTCGGTAACAGGAATCATTGTATCTATGCTTTCCTCCCCCTCACCCAGCACAATGATTCGTCTGAGCACATTTTGCAGTTCCCGCACATTTCCCGGCCAATGATATGCTATTAGCTTATCCTTCAAATTTTTATTTAGGTTCAGCGGTTGTCTAGCCTTTAATTGTGAAGCGTATTCTTCCATATAAAAAGAGATCAATGGCTCTATATCCACCGGCCGTTCGCGGAGCGGATCAATATTTATGCTCGCCATACTTATTCTATAGTATAAATCTTCCCTAAATTTTCCGGCTCTTAGGTCCTCAGCAAGATCGTGGTTGGTAGCTGCAATAACCCAGGCATTGCTTTTAATCGTTTTTTCAGAACCCAGGGGCATAAATTCGCCATCTTGCAACGCGTGCAAAAGCTTCGCTTGAAGGGATAAGGACATGTCTCCTATTTCATCTAAAAACAATACGCCTCGGTTGGCCTGTTCGAATTTTCCCCGCATTTTGCGTTGCGCCCCGGTAAATGCACCCCGTTCATAACCAAACATTTCACTTTCCAACAGGTTATCGGGTAAAGCAGCACAGTTTACTTTAACAAAGGGGCCTCCGTTCCGTTCGGATTTTTGATACAGCGATATAACAACCAGTTCCTTCCCAACGCCTGTCTCACCGCAAACCACCGTGTTTAGACCGGCATCGGCTATTCGTTGAATTAATTCCCGCACACGAGCTATATTGGCGCTAACACCAATCAGATCAGTTTCCATGTTTATAGGCTTTTAATGTTATTGGTTGAGTTTCTAAGTCCATCGCTGCACTATGCAATTTTTTTTAATGCTTTTAAGCTTTTATATTTGATCGGCATTTTAGCGGGATCCTTTAGAATAAATTGCATCATTTTACGATCGTTGGTTAATTTCCCACTCTCAATGAGGGTTTCTTTAATGATGATAGATTGAATTATCGCTGCCAATTTTTTCGAATCATGCCGTACGATCTCATCTGAAGAATCCAACAAATTATCAGCATAAATCAGGCGATGGTTTAGCCTTTTTCCCAACGCTTCAATATCAACAAATTCAGATTTTTCTGATAGATACTTTTTCAATAGTCTGCTGTTTGGTTTTCTGTTGTTACAGATGATTCCATTGACCTGACGCCCCAGGTACGATTCAATTTTTTGGACAAAATCATTTGCGTTGAAAGTATGCGTCTCGCCAAATTTGGTCATAATGTTTAAAATATAAAAAATTCTAGCATTTGTGCTTTGGATTGCTTTTTTAATTCCCGGTACTATGAGGCTTGCAATAATACTTGTAAATAAATCACCGGGACCTATGAGGATAACATCTGAATTTTTTATTGCTTCAATTACAGGGGGATAGGCTGAAATTGAACCATTATGGTGTGGAACTAGAAATATATCCCGGATTTGCTCCCGTTGTTTGCTCTGTGGTATATCAATCGCAGATTCGCCGTAAATCCGGCTTCCGTCAACCAATTCAGCGACGAGTGTGACTTTATTGGTGGTCCCCGGCAAGACCGTACCGGATACCTCAAGAATTTCAGATAAAGTTCGGATGGCCGCGGGAAAACTGCCTGTGTATCTTGAAAGCATGGTAATCAGCAAGTTTCCTGCATTATGACCTTGCAATCGCCGATCACCTTTTATTTTTTTTAGCATGATTTTTTTTGCAGTATCCCGTAAAGGAGATAGTGCGATCACACATTTGAGGACATCACCAGGAGGCAAAATACCGAGTTCGTCTCTCAATCTACCGGTGCTGCCGCCGTTATCAGCCATAGAGGCTACAGCGGTGATTTCTATATTCTTTATATCTCTCAATCCTGATAGAAGTGTGTATTGACCACTACCCCCACCAATGGTTAAAATATTAAGTGTATCATTTATATTAAAATACATTTCTTGAAATCCTATCTGTCTATTCTGAAATCCAGCATGCATAACGATTGATTCCGCTCCAGGTTAATTCCTGAAATTGGAATCAATATTACTTAGGCAATCATAGGTGGGATCCTTAAAATCTTATCGGTTTTTAAGGCAATATCCTTAAGATATATTTCGCTGAAATGTATGGAAGCGATACCGGATAGCAGTGTCACCGTGTGGCGGCAAAAACCACTATTCTTTATTTTTTGAACTATCCGGATTAGGTAAGAAAGGGCGAAAACAGATAACGCAAATTTTTCAAAGACTTTTCAATCGCATAGGGCAGGTTTTTCGCAAAATTGTCCAATATGATAATTGCATTTATCGATGAATCACTCATGGAGGTGGATCGTAGACGGTTGGCAATAGCAGCATTAACGATTTGGATATTATGATAAATTTTGGTTAGACCTTCAAGTTCGAGATCAGCGTGGCGACCTTCCATTTTTAAAAAATACTGCGCCAATAAATACATCGAAGTGGCCCGGAAAATGGTTTCCTCGTTGCTTGCCAGGGGCAGATGAAATCGGCCCATGGCTTTAAAAAAAGAGGCATGAGGGCAACCACAAGTTGCGATGACCAGGCCCATCATCGAACTGATTCCTTTTTGAACGGTTGTATGCTGGGAGATCCGTCGCTCCTGGGTGATGACATCCATCCTGATTTTGTCATACGAGAGCAGTCCGTCAAATTTTTGCACGATATTGACGATGTTGGTCGCCAGGGGACAATAGGGGTGTGTAACGACATCAAGAGGACAATGCGGGCATTGATGGAAATCTAGCCTGGACCACTCCGGCAGGGATGTCGGGATATTGCCAGTCAGTTCCAAGTTCCGCGGATTCAGCTCCAGTTTGAAATCTTCACTGGAGTTATCCGGTAACCGAAAGCAGTATTGAATTACGATGGTATTCATTTATAGTTATCCGGAACTAATAAATCAAGTCACTTCTTCTCAAACGCCTAGTCGTCGATGTCCGGATTCTGTATTTCATTCGATATCGTAATTAGGCAGGTTATAATCCCAAATAGACAACATATGGCAGCTATTACAGTAATAATCAATAAGTTTTTATCGAAAATAAGCTCACTTTCAATCAGGGTGAAGACTGTGGGTATGTTGAGCTGATTCTTCATTTCTGTAGGAATAGTTGGGCACTGCTGAGTCGTTCGACCCCGAGTTATTCAAGCCTAAGCTCACGACCGAAGGGCTCATCGAAGGCTGGTGGAACATGTCACCGATTCTGAGAGTAACCAGATCCTCAATGCTCTTTTAAATTCTGAGGCATGTTACATACGATAGGATAATTTTGGTGCCCCCGGCAAGAATCGAACTTGCGGCACATGGATTAGGAATCCATTGCTCTATCCACTGAGCTACGGGGGCTGACGGTCGCATTGTGGAGTTGCTTGTTTTGGCGGGTGTATTTATATACTCGAAACCTGTAATGGTGTAAAGGTCATTTTTGAAGATCGCCGCGAAACCAGTTACCTAGAATTGAACCCGACCACGCAACGATCCATTGTAGAGTCCTTATCCATTTGCTGATAAGGCGAAGATCAATCGAACTATGGGTAAAAGCCGCTGTAAGCTTTCCTAATATGCTTAAATATATAATAATATCGTAAGTTAGTTGCAATTTTCATCGGATTTGTGGTATAAATTTTATGAT
>CAMYLH010000203.1 GCA_947259065.1 uncultured Desulfobacterales bacterium | reverse complement strand
CCAGGCCCTCCCCAACATCGGGTTTGTGCAGTCACTGGGCACTATCAGTGATGTAACGGTCTCCCTGGCGGATGTCTACGAGTTTGCGGAAATGGTCCAGAACACGACCAAACCCATTTTATCCTGGGCTTTTTCCCGGGACACCTGCAGTGACATTCATCAGATCGCCATGGCAATGGCCGGCGGCGAAGACGCCTTTAAGCAATGCCCGAATTATGTATTTTACGGAGAACCGATTTCACCGCTGCTCAGTGACTTTCATGCCATGGACAAGGCCATGTACTGCGCGGAGCATGGGATTCCCCAGGTCTACACCCCCTGCTGCATCGGCGGCGGCACGGTTCCGGCCACTCACGCCGGGCAGCTGGTCTGTGCGCTCTCCGAGTCCATGCTCGGTGTCGTCGTCGCCCAGTTGATCAACCCCGGCACGTGCGTGATTATGGGTGGCGTCCAGTCCATTATGGATATGCAATACTCTGTCTACGCCTATGGAGCGCCGGAACTGGGTCTCTTGAGCGCAGCCCTCACTGAAATGGCCCGATATGTGGGCCTGCCCATGTTTTCTACCGCCGGCTGTACCGATACCAAAATCCTGGATACTCAGGGTGCCATCGAAGCCGCCACCTCCGTGCATTCAGCCATGCTTAGCGGCGCAAATTTTATCCATGACGTCGGATACTTCGAATCCGGTATGACCGGCTCTGTTCTCCAGCTGGTTATGGCCGATGAGCAGATCGGGATGAGCCACGTCGTGGCCAGGGGAATTGAAATCAATGAAGAGACCCTGGCGGTTGAAGAAATTTGCAGCGCGGGACCGGGGGGCAACTATTCGGATACCGACCATACGAAAAAGTTTGCCGCTTCCCATTGGCAGCCGACACTCATGGACCGACAGGGTTATGAGGATTGGGCTGCCCAGGGCAAAACGAGGATGAGAGACCGCGTTATCGAAAAGACCCGTGGTATCATCGCTAATTTTGAGGGGCCCATATCCAAAGTGCCGGAAGACACAAAGAAGCAAATCGCCGATATCCTGCAGGCGGCAGAAATCCGCGAGGCAAAAAAAGGCGAGACGAAAGATAAATGAAGACCTAAACTGAGGGGTTCCAGGTTCAGGGTTCAAAGGTTTCAACCGATGGATACGGCTACCAGTATGAATCAAAATCTGGTATACCCGCCATACCCCAGCGAGTGATACGGTTTTATAACCTAATGAAGACATGATTCCTTTGATAGGACGAGCTTTCTGGGTTTTTTCAACCCGGAAGGTTGAACCCTGAACCGCTCAACCTTCTTACGTATTGATGAGCCGTCCGGATCGCTGCAATAACCGGACGGCTCGAGTCTTTTGAGCGTTTCAATCGCAGGACAACACTAGACCTTCGACACGATGGGCCCTTAGCGGGTTTTATCTGACACCATGTCGTAAAGAACCTGAGGCTTCGGTATTCAGGTTTCAGCCCCGCCGCCGGCCAAAAAAAACGGCCGGTCAAATCGAAAAAAAAACTTTGTAATTTGTTATTTGCAGTCTATCCTGCGGGAATATTATGAACCCGAAACTATCCGAAACTCGTCGCTCCGGAGAAGAACAACTATGCCCAAACTAACGATTTTGCCATTCAAAAAAGAAGTGGACATCCAAACCGATGAAACCGTCATGCAAGCGCTGCGTCGAGGCGGTTATGAAATCGAAGGACCGTGCAACGGTCAGGGGATTTGCGGAAAGTGCAGAATCCGCGTGGAAAATCCTGCCGACGTGCCGCAAACGCCCCATCGCCATATATCTGAGACTGAGGAGCGCGAAAAAGGGATTCGTCTGGCATGCCGCCTGATTCCCCGGGCTGACATCAGCGTGCACCTGCCGGATGATTTTTCTGTGGATGCCCGCATTCTCGAAGGAGAACATCTGGGTCGAATCGAGCTGAAACCTGCAGCAGTCGTTGTTTCCAGAAAAGACATGTATTGGATGCAATACGCCGGCGAGGATTCGGAAGTCATTTTACAAAACTGGGGTGCGCAATTCTCGCCAAAGGGACTGGCCATTGATGTCGGCACCACAACGCTGGTGGTGACTCTGTTTTGCCTGGCTACCGGTAAGGAGTTATCCACCGCATCCAGCATCAATCCCCAGACGGAATTTGGGCATGATGTCCTAAGCCGTATTCAAAAAGGATCGACCGCAGAAGGCCTGGCCGATGTGGCTGGTGTTGTCCGCAAAGAGCTAAACCGCCTGATTCAGGCAGCCTGTAAAAAATCAAATGCCGTCGTCGACGAGGTCCTGGATGTGGTCATCGGCGGCAATACGACCATGCTGACGCTTGTCGCCGCCATAAATCCGGAACCCCTCGGCCGCCTGCCATTCACCGTAGACATCAAGGGAGGTGCTTCCTACGCCGCAAAAGATTTCGGTTTTGACATTAATCCGGCCGGCAGGGTTTATGTGCCACCTATCGTGCATGCGTTTGTCGGGTCGGATATTAGCGCCGGTGTTCTCGCCTGTGGCTGTCTTGAAAAGAAAAAACCGTCGCTGTTTGTTGATGTCGGGACTAACGGCGAGATGGGGATTAATAACGATGGCCGATTCATCGTGGCCTCGACGGCTGCGGGACCGGCTTTCGAAGGCATGGGGGTATCCAGCGGAATCCGTGCCGTTCCGGGAGCTGTGGAAGCGGCTAACTTTGACGGCGAAACAATCAACATTAAAACGATTGACGCGCAGCCGGCCAGAGGAATTTGCGGCAGCGGTATCATTGACATCGTGGCATCCCTGCTTAAGGCGGGCGTCGTGGATTCCAGCGGTAGAATGAAAACGCCTGAGCAAAAAGACGGCCTTCAAGTGGCCGTCGCCGAACGCTTATTGCTCATTGAGGATCAGCCGGTGTTTAACCTTGCAGACGGTGTATTCTTCACCCAGGCCGACATCCGCCAGGTGCAGTTGGCCAAAGGAGCCATTCGCACGGGGATCGACATGTTGATGTCGGAGGCCGATGTAACCGCTGAAGACCTTGAAGACATCACCCTGGCAGGGGCCTTTGGCTATCACCTGCGGCCCGACAGTCTGGCGACGATCGGGTTGATTCCGCAAAAGCTTGCCCGCAAAGTCCGTTTTGCCGGAAACACGTCCAAAACCGGTTGTGCCATGATGCTGATCAACGCCTCTTTGAGAGGATACCTCGAAAAACAGGTGCAAGGTGTCGAACACCTGCCGCTGGCGGAAAAAATAAGCTTTCAGGATCTTTTCATCGAAAACCTGAGTTTTCCGGCTTCGGATCCCTGATCCGTATAAAGCGGAAAATTAGCCACAAAGGCACTAAGACACAAAGCGAAACTGTTTACTAAAATTTATCTTTGCGTCTTTGTGTCTTGGTGGCGAAAATGCTTTACCACAAAATGCAGAAAAACTAATTCATAATGTCCAGTATAAGGGGAGATGCCTAGTTGAAGCAATTCAAATTAAAGTCACCGGCAGGGTTGGTGCTCTTTCTGACCTGGCTCTTATTCGGCATGTACTATGTCAACCGGTTCAACTACTCCCCCATAATTCCTCTTCTCAAAGCCGACCTCGGCATCTCCAATACCCAGGCCGGCTGGCTGATGGCGCTCTTTTTCATATCCTACACGATATTTCAACTGCCCTCGGGCTTCCTCGGTGATCGCTTCGGCCCTCGAAAAGTACTTACCTGGGGTGCCGTCATATCCATCGCCGGCAATCTTATATTCAGCCAGGCGACCTCTTTTGGCCTTCTCTCACTCGGGCAATTGGCGAACGGTCTGGGCCAGTCCATGGGGTGGACCTCGTCCCTGAAGTTGATCGTCAGCTGGTTTCCGCGGTCACGGCGGGCGACGTCGATCGGATTCTTCGCGACCAGTGTCAGCGCAGGCAGCAGTGTCGGTATCTGGATTTCCGGGTTGCTTGGCGATCATTTGGGATGGCGCAGTTCTTTCATCATTCCTCCCGGATTGATGGCAATGGTCGCCTTGCTTTTTTGGATGATGGTAAAAGATAATCCCCGTGAGAAAGGACTTCCCGATTTCGATGATGAGCTTCATCTGGAAAGACAAATTGAAAACGATCCGAGGTCACGGCTGTCTCTGGTTTTAACCAATCGCATTCTATGGTCGGTAGCCCTGGTGTATTTTTGTTTTGTTTACGTTCAATTCGGTTGCCTGGTCTGGATTCCTTCGTTTCTGAAAGAAACCTACGCCATGTCTGTTGACCTTGCCAGCACGATATCCGCCCTTGTTTTGCTCCCCGGGGTCTTTGCGTCGCCGCTTGCAGGATTCTTGTCGGATCACTATTTCGGGGGCAAGCGCAAACCGCTTATTCTCATGGGGATGTTCATTCTGGCGCTATCGACCTTTCTTTTATCCCAGGAGGTGAGCATCGCCCTGGCTGCAGGCCTGCTGGCTATCGTCGGGTTGATGATCATCATGCCGGACGTTCTTTTAGCGGCCTACCCCTCTGATATTCTTTCAAGAAAATTGTCGGCCACCGGCATGGGATTCCTGACGACATTCACCAGCATTGCCGGCATCATCACGACCCCGCTTTCGGGGAAAATCATCGATAGTTTTGATTCTTATACAGCCGTGTTCTTTTCGTTCGCTGTTGTAGCTCTGGCAGGCGCGCTTTTGACCCTTCTTATCCGAGAGAACACAAATTACGCTAACAGGTAAGTCTTTCTGATAGCGATCCTTGAAAAGCACATTTTGCTATTATTTTGGGTTGTTACCGGCGATGTCAGTGGAAGGAAGCAGGCAGTAAACACTTTGAAGAACGTCTGCGTGAACTCACCAGGGAAGCCATGGATCACCAACCGGCACCGTTGACGTCCGACATCACCAAAGAGCTGGATCGCATGCAAGCGCACTGGGAGTAAATATTGAGGCTATAATTTGTTGGATTTATTGAACAAATACACAACAAATTTAGCTAATTAGCTATGATTCATTGAACTTGGTGGATCGGGAAGGGCTTCATATCAGATGTTAGGCATCGCCCTTTCTCACGGTATTGCCGCTGCAAGCGCCCGCAGACGTTTCAGCAAAGCAGGCGATGGATAGCCGTCCAGCGGCAACCAGTGCTCATTCTG
>CAMYLH010000202.1 GCA_947259065.1 uncultured Desulfobacterales bacterium | reverse complement strand
AAAAAGAAAGTCTATGAACCGATTATGCAAAATGAAGAACTAGGCCCCCAGCTGCTCGATAAGATAAAATCCCAGGGCGTCAGACAAATGGATGACTCGGCCATGATCATGCGGATCAAATATAAAACCGCACCCGGCCAACAATTCATGATCCGAAAAGAAGTGTATCGGTTAATGCAGGAAGCCTTCCAGGAAGCAGGCATCGAGTTTGCCCATCGCAACGTTACGGTTTACATGCCGCCGGAAACTACTGAAACAGGGCCCGGTGGCCAGCCCGACCAAGAAGCAGAGGCCGGCGACACATCTGATCAAAAATTGACTGAGAAAGCCGCTGCTGCTGCTGCCATTGCAGTGACCCAGGCTGAAGCCGACGAACAGAAACCGAAATAATAGTCATTTTTGATCTGTCCACCCAAAAATGAGGAAATACTCGCGGGGCAAAAAATCATAACTTTTGACCAAAGTGAAACCCGCCGCCAAACGCGCAAACACGGTAGGGATATCTTTGGGGGAATTCATCCGTGAATCTCTTGAAAAGGCCCTAAAATCCAATCCCGCCGGTTCGCTTGATGACCCCTTCTTGAATGATAACGCCGTATTTGGAGGAAACACACCGGTTGATTTAGCACTGGATCATGATAAATACTTATATGAGGATTAATTGTGATTTATATTGATACCGGCGCATTTCTAGCCCGCCATCTCTCAAAAGATCAGTATCATGGCCAAGCGATTTCTTTCTGGAATTCGATCCAAAAAAAAGGGGAGACCTGTATGACCAGCAATTTTGTATTGGATGAAGCATTCACATTGCTGGGTCGCCGCGCCGGATATGGCTTTGCTGCTCAAAGAGCAAGAAATATATACGCTTCAGAATCGCTTTCAATTCTTCGTCCCAACAAAAAGGATGAATCGAAAGCAATCGATTTTTTTGAAAAATACTCAGGCCATCGCCTAAGCTTCACAGATTGCATCTCATTCGTTCTTATGCAAAGTAAAAAGATAAAAAGAGTATTCACCTTTGATCATCATTTTCAAATACTAGGTTTCCAAAAATATCCCAAAAATATCTCAATCCATTAAACCAATTATTTCACTATTCCAACTCTCTATTCCATTCGGTTGAGGCAAGTCCGCCCTTGGGACAAATCTGGTCCAAAGAACCAGGTTTTTGTGACGAATTAAAAATCGGTTCTATCACGACTTATGCTTCAGGTGAATTATCTCCTTTGTTATCAAACCACGCTTACATTCCTTTTGACAACTTTATTGGAATGGCGGGATAAACCATTAATTTAGCTTATTTCGCTACTAAGTGGTTAGATATGCCACGACATTAAATTTTTTAGACCCCATAATTATACATAATTTCAGATAGTTATACTAAACCATACGATTGGCACGGTACGTGCTCAAGCAGCAGGTAGAAACGCAAATAAAAGGAGGTACTACCATGGGCATATTTACACGATTTCGCGATATTGTCGGTTCCAACATCAACTCCATGCTCGATCGGGCAGAAGACCCGGAAAAACTGATTAAGCTGATGATACAGGAAATGGAAGATACACTGATCGAGCTCAAAGTCGCCTGTGCCGGGGTGATGGCAGACAATAAAAAAGTTGAACGCCAGTTGCAGAGCCTCGGTAAGCGCGTTGATTATTGGGAGGACAAGGCCGGCCTGGCCGTTAATAAAGGCCGTGAAGATCTGGCCAGAGAAGCGCTGCTTGAGAAACGTCGCTATTCCCAGAGGGCAGAATCGCTTGCTAATGAATTAACCGAGCACCACGCATTATTGGAGCAGTACAAGGACGACATCCGGCAGCTTGAAGACAAATTAAAAACTGCTCGTGAGAAAGAGCGTCTGCTTGTGCAGCGCCATGTCCACGCGGCCCGAAAAAAGCGAGCCCAGGAAGAAATGCGGCGAATGGACAGCGTCGATGCGATCTATAAATTTGAAGAGCTTGAAAACCGAATAGATCAAATGGAAGCTGAAGCCGACCTGGTAAATTTCGGTCGTAAGCCGACATTGGAGGACGAATTGGAAAGACTTTCGCTGGATGAAGAAATTGAAACCCAGTTAAAAGCACTAAAGAGATCCTCCATGGGCAGCATGGAAGATCGCGTTGAAGCCTTGGAAACCATCATGACCGACCATGAAAGGGAGGAAACGAACCATGAGCAGATATAAAAGCATGTCCGGACGGGGACTGTACCGCTCTCGTAACGGTGTCATATTGGGTGTGTGCAGGGGATTGGCCGACTATTTTGATTTCTCGGTGTTCTGGATTCGAGCCATTGCCGTCATATTGTTCCTCTTTACCGGTTTTTGGCCGGTGGTCGGCATCTATATACTGGCCGCACTTTTGATGAAATCGGACCCGGCGAAGTATGCCGGCAGCGGATCAAATCACAAGGGCAACAGCCGGTATCGATGCATGAGAAATGAGACTGCCGAGAGACTGAAACGAAAATGGAAACATTTGGAAAAGCGGATTCGCAGAATGGAAGACAAGGTAACTTCGCGAGAATATGATTGGAGCAGCCGTTTTCACGGTTAGTAGGGGAGAAGGGACAAATGCAGATACACAATTTCTATGCGGATCCGGTTCCTTAAATATCTTGATCGTCGGGAGGGCTTATGAGTGCTTCTTACTGGAAAATGGTCGGTGAAAACATCGCCAGAGGATTGGGTGAAAAAACAATTCGACGGCTGGGTACCAGTGGAAAGGTGCTGGGTCGAACCGGGGCTGTGGTGGGCATCGGCTTCCTAGTTTACGAATTGTATAAAAATTATAAGGAAAACATTGAAAATGAACCGGCCTACCGGGAAATGATGATCCTTCAGGCAGAGCTGGAAAAATGGATCAGCGCCATCTCATGTATCGGCAGTGAACCGACGGTGGAAAAGGAATATGGTTCCTTTGATGAAGGGGGCGCCATCAATGCTTTATACCGCAAAAAGGTATTAACCGGTGGGGGTTTTCGAGCCGCAAATCCGAAGGAAGCCTATGCATTGATTGGAAGATCCATGAATTATATTCGCAAAACTGAAAATCTTTTGGCAGATACGACATTCGACGAAAAAAAGGATGCCCTTGTTTCACGGTTAAGAAGATTACAGCTACAAATAAGTGACGCCCATGATTACCGGCCGATTCAAAACAAGCTAGGTCAAATTGTGGATGAAATCAGACCGATCGCGGGGGGATATACAACACGGATCTATGACTGCAGCCGGGAGATTCAAAAAACTCTGGGATCAAATGCAGCCTGGGCTGCCATCTCGATGACCACGCTGGGTCTGGTGAAGAAACCACAGAAGTAAATAAAATTAATGCTCTGGAATATGTTGATAGATAAATCCCGCTAAGGATCTATTTAAATGAACTGCCCTTGAAAATATGCCATCCGATTCATACCTTAGTTAACCGCAGCAGTAGATTTCAATTTAGCAATTATGGAAAAAATTTCACCCGGGGGGTTAACATGAAACATCGAATTCTTTTGGTCATATTGAGTACCCTATCCATATGGGTATTTTCGTCTGCTTTGGTTACAGCCGGATTTCAAGATATCCTCAAAAGCGCCCAAAAAGTCCTCGGTACATCCGACTCGATTTCAGATTCCGAAATCGTTGAAGGGCTCAAACAAGCACTCGAAATCGGTACCGGTAAAGCGGTGGATCTGGTGTCGAAACAGGGTGGCTACTATACCAATCCGGATATAAAAATCCCTCTTCCGGGGTCGGTTCAAAAAACTGAAAAATTGTTGAGAGGTGCGGGATTCGGATCGAAGGTCGACGCTTTTGAATTGAGTATGAACAATGCAGCCGAACGTGCAGCACCGGAAGCGAAGTCGATTTTCTTGGATGCAATAAAAAAAATGAAAATCGATGATGCCAAAAAGATTTTAAGCGGGCGTGATGATGAAGCCACCCTATATTTTAAGGATAAGACTTACGCGCGGCTCCAGGAAGTTTTCGAACCGACGGTTAAAGAGTCTATGGCAGAAGTTGGTGTTACCCGAAGCTACCAGGATCTAAACGCCAAAGTTGAAAAAATACCTTTTGCAGACAGCTTCAGCTTCGACTTGGACAAATATGTCACTGATGGTGCCTTGAACGGTCTCTTCCAAATGCTGGCCGAAGAAGAAAAAAAGATTCGCTCGGATCCGGCCGCGCGCGTCACCGACCTATTAAAAAAGGTTTTCGCGAATAAGTAGAAACGGAATTGCAACCCCAAAAAAAGGCCGTATCCACAGGCCTTTAGCGAAAACCGTTGTTTTGGTTATAGAACCGAATAAAAATAACTTTTCAAACCCAAAACTCCATGAACTCTATTTTGAAAACAATTTCAATCGGCTTCGACGGTATGACCCTTGAGGATCTGACGGCGATCGCCAGGGATGGCGCTCAGGCCAAACTAACCGATGGTGCGACAAAAAGAATTCGTGAAACCCGTGGGCTGGTGGAGCAATGGGTTGATGATGAAAAAACGATTTACGGGATTACCACCGGATTCGGTGCCTTAAGTGACGTGGTCATCTCAAAAAATGACACCCGGCTTCTTCAGGAAAACATTCTCATGAGTCATTCCGCCGGTGTGGGTAAACCGCTGGATGAGGAGGTCGTTCGCGCCGTCATGGCTTTACGGATAAAGGATCTGGCAAGAGGGCATTCCGGTATTCGTCTTGAAACCGTTCAGCACCTGGCTGCGTTGCTCAACCGGGGCGTATGCCCGATAGTGCCGGAGAAAGGGTCCGTTGGGGCCAGCGGGGACTTGGCTCCTTTGGCACACCTCGCACTAGTTTTGCTCGGACTAGGTCAAGCTTTCTACAAAGGTAAGAGAATGTCCAGTGATCAGGTGCTGAAAGAATGCGGCTTAAAGCCCATCAAGCTGGAATCAGGTGAGGGTTTGGCGTTGGTAAACGGCACCCAGGTGATGACCGCCATCGGTGCGCTCGCGGTTTATGATGCGATCCGGCTTTGCAAAATGACCGATATTGCGGCGGCCATGAGCCTGGAAGTTCTCATGGGAAGCCGAACCGACTTTGATAAGAGAATTCATCACATAAGGCCTCATGCGGGTCAGGCAGCTGTTGCCGCCAAGA
>CAMYLH010000201.1 GCA_947259065.1 uncultured Desulfobacterales bacterium | reverse complement strand
CAAATCCCAATACCCAAATTCCAAATAATATCCAAATCCGAAAAACCAATTTTCGAAACATTACGATCCAGGTACTGAAAAGCTACAACGAATCCGGCTGTTTTGAATTTTGGTCATTGGTATTTGTTTGAGCCCGCCCTGGCGCGACTTGATTGGTGTGAACCATCGTCCGTTTCGATCCTGCAGTTAGAGGCAATAATTACTATAGGCGTTAATTCGGTCTGGGCCAGGGATTTGTATTTTGGTGCTTGATTTTTTAATGATTTTAATGAAGCAAGTAATTTGTTTAAATCCAGATTTTTATGTGCATAAATGGCACGGCCCTTCCCACCTTCTCATCTTCCCATCTTCGCCAACCTCCGCTGTACTTTCTTTGAGTCCTCCAGAGAACGGCGGATCTTCGACTTTCAGTCTTGCGCCCTTAAGCACGGCCGATCTCTTTGAGAGTTTCTCTGTATATATTGTAAAACAGTTCTGTATCCGTGATTCCGCGACTCAGGATTTTGCCGACATCTTCAATGTTTTTAATGTTGATAATTAAATTGACGCTGCCGTGAAACGCCATCATGTTGTCCATGGTACGGTATCTGTTGGAGATCATGGCAACAAAAATATTACGGCGTATCGACATGCCCAAGCGCTCCAGATAGATCAGTACCCCGTTGGATTCCGGATTATTCGTGTCAAAGCTTTCATTGACGACGATAAGATCATAATTGTGGTAACGCATGCGCTTGAGTGCATCCCGTGCATTTTCTGCAACCGAGATCGAATAGTCCATCAGATGCAGCGCATTTTCGATGGTTTGCCTGACAACCGAATTTTGTTCGCACAAAAGGGCTGTTAAACCTTCCTCTTCCATAAAACTAAAGGGCTTTTCGCTAAAGCCAAATTCATCGCTCCGGTTTGATTCATCCTCGGCAGCCACAACCCCGACGGATTTTTTGGCAGGGTTCAGGGAAATCCGCGTTTTGCATTTGGGGCAGGGGACAGTAGACACCCGCCCGCGTGGAATCTTTTCATCAGGAATTCGAAATTTACCTGAACAGGTATTGCATGTGATGTCCATAGTTCAGACCTCGTTATCTGTAGTTACCTTCAGTTTCTTACAATGCTTTGTTGTAAGCGCTATCGATTTCAAGTTTTTCAATATCGGTGGTGGTTTCCCCGCGCGCACTTTTAACGGAATCGATACCGCGGCCTACGATGCCTCTCTGGGAAGCAAATGCCATGGCGGTTTCCTGGGTGATTTGACCTTCCTCATACAATCCAACGAGATGCTCGTCGAAGGTCACCATACCGAATGCACCGCTGGCCTCCATGATATCATAAAAGGTTTTTCCATCGGATTCTCCATGTAGTATTGTATCCTGGACCCTCAAATTTGTTCCCATGATTTCAAAGGTGGCAACCCGACCACCGCCGATTTTCGGCACTAATCGCTGACACACGACCCAGCGAACCGCATCTGCAAGTCGAATCCGTATCTGGCGCTCATCTTCATTGGGGAACATACCGATGACGCGGTTGACAGTGGAACCGGCATCCACCGTATGCAGCGTGGTCAATACCAGATGGCCGGTTTCGGCAGCACTGAGTCCGATCTCCACTGTCTCTCTGTCGCGCATTTCGCCGACCAGTATTACCTTGGGAGCTTGACGCAGAGAGGCCCGCAAGCCGCTGGCATACGTATCAAAATCGAGCCCGAGCTCTCGCTGTTTAAAGGTGGATTTTTTATGGGGATGCTGATATTCCACCGGATCCTCAAGGGTAATGACATGTACGGATTTGGTTTCGTTGATTTCATCCAGGACGGCTGCCAGGGTCGTCGTTTTTCCCGAGCCCGTGGCACCGGTGACAAATACGAGACCATTTTTTTCCTGGGCAATTTGATACATGGTTTTTGGCAGATTGCGTTCCTGGATTGTCGGTATTTTTGACTCGAGTTTTCGCAAAACGATGGACAGGTTTCCGCCCTGGGAAAAGATGTTGATTCTGAAGCGGGCTTTGCCGGGTAAACTGTATGACAAGTCGCAGGATCCCTCGGTGAGCATCGTTTTCGTCAAGCGACGGTCCTGATTGATTAGGTTCAGGGCCAGAATTTCGGTCTGGAAAGGCGAAAGTGCTTTAAAATTTGGTTTGATTTCAACCGGGATAAGCTCTCCGGCACTTTCAACCTGCATGGGCTTTCCTACCGTAAAATTCAGGTCGGAAACGTCCCGATGATAGTCCAGCATTTTTACCAAAATATGATCTATTTCCTGTTTTTTCATTATTTTTTTCCCAGATCGGAGTTAAGGGATTTGTTTAATTTAAATTCGAGTCTTAATTCAGCCACCCCGGTGAAATGGACAATGCCCCAAACTGGACAGGTTGGGCAAGTATTTCACTGGGCAGGCTAAGGCACTACGCCACAAAGTTAATAATATTCCTTTTTTTGTGTCTTCGAGTCTTGGTGGCCGGACTTTTAATTATCCGATGGAATTCCTGAACCTATACTTCCGTAAAATCCGCCGGTGGCGTTTTGAGCATCGCTCTGAATCTGCTTTTTTCGTTTGATTTGGCGTAGGCTTCATCTGCGCCGATCATTCCTTTTTTATAAAGGTCCATAATGGAGTCATCCAATAGGACCATACCGTACTTTTTGCCAGTTTGGATCATGGAAGGGACTTGATGGGTTTTGCCTTCCCGGATTAAATTGCGCACGGCCGGATTGGCGATCAAAATTTCCAGCGCCGCAACGCGACCTTTTCGGTCGATACGTTTAAAAAGAGTCTGGGCGATGACGGCTCGCAGTCCATCGGCCAGGGTCGATCGGATGAGAGGTTGTTCCTGGGACGGAAAAACTTCGATCACCCGGTCTACGGATTTATAAGCGCTGGATGTGTGCAATGTGGAGAAGACAAGGTGACCGGTGGATGCTGCTTCCACCGCCAGAGAAATGGTTTCAAGGTCCCTCATTTCCCCCACCAGGATAATGTCCGGATCCTCACGCAAAGCACCGCGCAAGGCCGTTGAAAATGAATTCGTATGAACGCCCACCTCGCGATGATTAACGATGCAACCCTGGCTTTGATGCACAAATTCAATCGGGTCTTCGACGGTGATGATGTGATCTTTGCGCGAACGGTTGGCCACATCGATAATCGCTGCCAGTGTCGTGGATTTTCCACTGCCGGTGGGGCCGGTGACCAGGATCAATCCCCTTGGAAGCGTTGCCAACTTTGACACCACCGACGGCAGGCCGAGCTGATCTGCGGTCATAATCTCATTGGGGATTTCTCTGAATACCGCTGCGACCCCATTTCTTTGCATAAAGAAATTGGCGCGATACCTGGCAAGTCCTGGTATCTCGTAGCCGAAATCTATATCGCCGTTTTCCTCAAACAATTTTATCTTCTGTTCCGGAGCGATCTCGTACAGCATGCCTCTTAAATCATCGCTATCCAGAACTTTAAATTTAACCCGTTCAATTTCACCGCGAACTCGAAGCGCCGGGGGTTGACCCGATGCCAGATGAAGATCGGAAGCCCCCTGTTCATTCATTAATTTAAAAAATGCATCAATTTTTGCCATTCAAAACTCCTTAGATTCAGTCGTAGTCGCTATGCGATAAGGTGATTATCTAAAATATCGGCTAATCACAGAAATTCTTAAAAAAAAAATGCCACAAGGCACAATGACACAAAGCATAACGGCTGAACTGCTCAACCTATCTTTGTGTCTTGGTGTCTTGGTGGCAAAAATGTTTTGTTATATAATTTCGTAGACCCGCTTCCGGAGAACGCATAAATAATTGCTTATACGGAATTCCTTAATTCGACTGTTTTAGCAATTTCAGCTTGGCATCCTCTTCATCCATTGCTTTGGTGCCTTCTTTGCTGATTTCAATCAGTTTACTGTGGGCCTCGATAATTGAACCGATCTGTACCTCGATTTGCATACGCTGCCGTTTCAATTCCGATATGTCCTCGTGCAGCTGCGCAAGTCGGTTGTGGGCTTTGTTCAAAATTTTTTCCGCTTTCACCTCGGCCTCGGCGATGATCAGTTCCGCCGACTTGCGGGCATTGTCTTTCATTTGATCCAAAACTTTTTGAGAATTCAGCAAGGCCCGCTTAAAGGTTTCCTCGCGCTTTCGATACCCCTGGATTTCCATTTCGAGGCGCCGGACCTCTTCCTGCAAATTTTTTTGGGTTCTTTGCAATGACTCAAAGACACTGGCCATTTGTTCGAGAAATGTGTCCACTTCTCTGATGTCAAACCCGCGGATTCTGGTTCTAAACTTCTGCTGATGGATATCTAGAGGCGTCAAGTTCATTGGATTTCACCTGCCTTTCTGTTAGTGCATCGTTTGCGCCAATCCATAGAGGCTGTGTACCACGAATCGCTGCAAAAAGATGATAGCCAAAAAAACGATGATCGGAGAGAAATCAATACCGCCGAAGTTTACCGGTATTCTCCTTCGAATCTGGTAAAGTACGGGTTCGGTAACTTTATGAATAAAGCGGACGATGGGATTGTAAGGATCGGGACTTACCCATGACAGAACTGCACGGGCGATAACTATCCACATGAAAATGGTAAGGACAATGTCCAGCACCTTGGCGATTGCGATTAGAAAATTACTCAAGATAATCATTTAGGGCCCAACCTTTGACTTATCGAAAAATGGAATGAAGGTCGTTAAAACTGCTGACCATTATCTGAACTAAATTATATTCTCATCGATAAGTCAAGAAATTTCATGAGATATCAAAGGGTAAGCCCTCCTAAATAAATTCAGTTATACAGTAGTCGCGAAAATCAATGTTTGGTTTCAAGGACTACGTATTTAACAATAAAAATATCACACCCTTTTGTAGAAAGCAAATTTTTGGGATCTAAAATATGGTTAAGAGCGTTATGATGATTTGGAGGATTGTCGAAAGGATTTCGATGTAAAATATTTATTTGCCACAGACTCACACAGAATGACACCGACTTAGATTTTTTATTTTTAGGACACCCCAGTACCATCTTCCGGAGCTACGGGGCAGGCGGATTGGGCGGATTCGCACGGATTAAAAAAAATTCAATGTTTAGCGAAGCCTATATCGGTGTAATCTGTGTTCATCCGTGTCCAAT